>JAPKAX010000103.1 GCA_028825025.1 Rhodospirillales bacterium
CGGCCCCCGTGGGCGGCGGACCAGCTAACGGGATCGCTCAAGAACTTGCGCACATCGGCAATGGCGTCAGGGCTGAAGTATTCACCTTCTTCCGCAACCCGCAAAATGTCATGCCATGTGCACAAAAAATGAAGTTTAACACTGGATTTTTCTAATGTCTCCAAAGCGCCGGGGAAGATGTCGTAAAAGAAAACAACAAAGATATCTGAAACTTCTGAACCAGCTGTGCGCAAAGCATTAACAAAGTTGATTTTTGATCCACCGTCCGTTGCTAAATCTTCAACCAACAAAACCTTATCGCCTTCGATCAAATTGCCTTCGATTTGTGCATCACGACCAAACCCTTTTGGTTTTTTGCGGACATAAAGCATAGGTGTTGATGTGGCATCGGCAATCCATGCAGCGAAGGGAATGCCTGCCGTTTCGCCGCCCGCAATTTTGTCGACACCATCCATAGCGCCATTCTTCTCGAGCATATCAACGCCCATTTCAATGATCCGGCGCCGGGCGTCCGTGAAAGAAATAATCCAGCGGCAATCTATGTAGACGGGGCTTGCCCATCCAGCTGTGAACATATACGGCTCTTCAGGTCTAAAATTGACCGCTTTGATATCTAAAAGCCATTTCGCTGTTTCGTTCGCCGCATTCGACATTTTGTAATCCTTTCGGGTCGTGTTCTGATCGTAGAGTTAAAATGGTTTTAATTGGAATTACAGGGTCACACAATCGGCATTCATGAAAAGCTTGTGATTTTACGTATTCTTTTGCTAGTAGTTGTTACGGTTAAATTGTGGACTGTTATTCAAACAAAAGAATAGGTTAAATATAAAACGGGCGTTTTTTAATGGGGTTATCAATGCTAGGACAATAAGTTGAAATTATCCTTCGTTTGCATAACATTGAAGTAGGACGCTTATAGTGAATTTGATACCTCCTAGCATTTGGGTGCTGCTTGATGATCGGACCGGAAATCGAAGCCAATGCTTTGGTGTAACCGAGGCATTATCACTTCCATATGATATTAAAGAGCTCAAGTATTCATCGATGGCGATGCTTCCCAATCGCTTTCTTGGAGCATCGTTTTGGGGGCTGACAAAAGAATCTCAAAGCACCTTACAAGAACCTTGGCCGGATTTGGTCATCTCAGCAGGGCGGAGAACAGCCCCAGTTGCGCGGGAGATTAAATACCGATCTGATGGACACACTAAACTGGTGCACATGATGTGGCCTGGGGCAGACGGTATGAATGATTTTGATTTGATTTGTGTTCCGAATCACGATAACTGCCCAGATGCGAGAAACATTCTGAAAACAACTGGTGCTGCGAGTGCCATTTCGGCTAAAAAAATGTCTGAATTACACCAAGAGTACGAGGCTGAGTTCGTCCAATACCCAAGCCCTAAATTTGCATTGTTTTGTGGTGGGTCGACAAAAAATAGACGCTTTACAGATGAAATGGCCGCGGATTTAGGTAAAAATGCGTCTGATTTAGCGCGTTCAACCGGCGGAAGTTTGTTGTTAACAACAAGCCGTCGAACCGGTGATCAAGCGCAAGTATTGATCGATCACATTAATGCTCCCGCACAAGTCCATCAGTGGGGAGATGCAGGTGATAACCCGTATCGGGCATTCTTGGGGGCAGCCGATGCGATTATTGTGACCGGGGATTCTATGTCGATGTGTTCTGAAGCCTGCTCGACTGGAAAACCCGTCTATATTCACGCGCCCCCTGATTTGATTACCAATAAACACAATCGATTGCATCAAGAGCTTTATGCTTTGGGATGTGCGAAACCTTTGGAGCAAAAGTTCCAATCCTGGGCATACCAACCTTTGGACATTGCTCAGACAATAGCGGATCAGATTACGGTTTTGTTGTCCTCTGAATCTGTGTAGGAAATACCAAATCATGCCACAATTTTCAGCGAATTTACGATATCTGTTTCAGGAACATCCCTTGTATGACCGGTTTTCGGCTGCTGCTGATATGGGTTTTAAAGCGGTTGAATATCAATTTCCGTACGGGGAAGATGTTTCCAAATTACAAACCGTATTAGACAAAAATGGGTTGGAAATAGTTTTGATTAATGCGCCGCCGTGTGATTATGCTACCGGAGATCCCGGCTTGGCGGGTATTGTCGGGCGTAAAGCCGAATTTAAAGAATTCATTGAAGAAGTAATCTTTTATTCAACAACTCTCAATTGCCCCCGAATACATATTATGGCGGGCGTTTTGAAGGCACATGTTGCTCACAAAGTCGCACTGTCTATAATGTCTGAAAACTTTAAGTATGCAGCTGACCTGTGTGCAGAAGCTGGCATTAAGGTTCTGATTGAGCCGTTGAATACTATTGATATGCCGGGGTATCTCATTGGTCACAGTATTCAAGCCCGCAACCTTATGGCGATTGTTAATTCAGAAAATTTGTTTCTGCAATACGACCTATATCATTGCGGTATGAACGGTGAGAATTTGGAGGATTCGATAAATTCAAATTTCGATGTCATTGACTATATTCAAGTTGCGGGCGTGCCTTGACGCGCCGAACCTGATATGGGGGATAACGATTTCAAAGAAATTTTTGAAATGTTGGATATGATTGAATATCGAGGATGGGGTGAGAATACACGCCCCAAACGCATACGTTAGAAGGAATGAAATGGGCTTCCGTTTATGAAATTGGAAGCCCATTCCAAACTGTATAAAGCAAAGCTAGAGCAAATGGAATCATTCGCGAACGTGGCTTTGCGGCAGTATTAAAGTGTTACGCTTTGTATGCGTTTACTTTTTGTGATTGCTCACCAAGGCCTTCAATGCCTAAGCGCATAACATCACCGTCTTTTAAATATTTGGGTGGGTTGAAGCCCATTCCAACGCCCGGGGGTGTACCGGTTACAATTACATCACCAGGCATTAATGTCATGTAATTTGATACATAACTGACAATATTAGCACAACTAAAGATCATTGTTTTTGTATTGCCGTCTTGAACGCGTTCACCGTTCACTTCGAGCCAAGCTTTTAAGTTCTGTGGATCTGTAATTTCGTCAGTTGTCACCAACCATGGGCCAAGTGGGCATGAGGTGTCGAAACCTTTGCCTTTGTCCCATTGTGAGCACTGCATTTGGAAACCACGTTCTGAAACGTCGTTTGCAACTGCGTATCCGGCGACATATCCAAGAGCATTTGCTTCTGTCACATATTGAGCTTTGCGGCCAATGACGATTGCCAATTCAACTTCCCAATCGCCTTTCTCAGAACCGCGCGGTAATACAACATCATCGTTCGGACCATTCAGAGATGTTGTCGCCTTCAAGAAGATTATGGGCTCCTCTGGTATTGGTAGATTTGATTCTTTTGCATGGTCAGCATAGTTCAGGCCAATAGCAACAATTTTACCAATGCCTGTGATCGGTGTTCCAAAGCGGACAGTGCCTTCGACAATAGGTAAGCTGTTCGTGTCAAGTTTACCGAGTGCAGCTAAGCGGTCTGGATCAAGAGACGCGCTTTCTAAGTCATTTAAGTGCTCTGACAGATCGCGAATTCTTCCACTGTTGTCTAAAAGCGCTGGTTTTTCTTCGCCTACAGGCCCGTATCGTAAAAGCTTCATAGTACCTCCAAATGCCGACGGCCATTAAGTAGCCGTACAGTTTAATTACACAAGAATGCAAACATGCATTCCAACCCTAGCCGAATACCCTAAATTGACAGTTTCCTCTAGTCTAAAATAAAGTTCATGATTTATAAGGTCCGTACCGTTTTGAAAATAAACACTGATATATAGCAATTGAGTGTCGACATTTTATTTCATTTTTTAAAAATTGATTTATCCCCTATTTAGTAATTTAAAAAAATGTGTATTACGTCTGCCATATTAAGCGTTAAAGGTTGATAATAATGGCATAACAATGTAGTTTTGTAACTAAACTGGCTGCCATACGGAATTCTTATTTAATCAATTCAGTGCCAGAGCAAATTCAGTCTATTCATGAGAGTTTTAACGAATTTATGACCGCTGATAAATCTACTAATGCACTGGATGCGTTGGCTCAATTGCATGCAGTATCTCTTAAGTTTTCAGGATATTCCTACACTTTTTGTTTGGCCGGTGTTTCCGAAGCTACGCGGATCTGTTCCAACTTTATGAATTAACGTGGACCCGTTAATGACGATAACTATGAGCAACACATAGACGGAATTCGCGCTATGTTAGAGGATTTACAACAGGCCTTTACTGATGCCAACATTAAATAGCTTTGATTTTTAATATATTCAAAACGTTAGATGATTTATCGCATCAGCAATTGATGTTGATAAAACAACATCAAAATGTGTGTCTTTAAGCAAGACGGCTGCATTTTGTTCCGCATCATCTCCATGCCCTGTCGCGACATGAATGCCACCACCTAAGCCCCCGTTTTTACCAGCGTTCAAGTCGGCAGCACGGTCACCGATGATCCATGATTTTTGTTTATCAATTGAAAAATGCCGCTCTGCTTTTTCAATCATGCCGGGGTTGGGTTTTCTGCATGGATGATCGGGGTGTT
Source organism: Rhodospirillales bacterium (assembly GCA_028825025.1). Classification (GTDB taxonomy): domain Bacteria; phylum Pseudomonadota; class Alphaproteobacteria; order Rhodospirillales; family Casp-alpha2; genus JABMNT01. The sequence goes on from JAPKAX010000103.1 coordinate 4,549, forward strand.
GATAGGGGGTGTGACCTTCTGCATGAAACGGACAGGCAAACACGGCGTTCACATAAGCGTTTTGGGTATCCAAATCCGCCAATATCTGTTCTTGAACATCAATAAAGTGTTGCCATTCAAACTTACCGCGCGCAATGCCAGATTGATTGGTGACAATGATTACTGGAATGTTTTGTGCATTGGCGTGGGCGATGACTTCGGCTGCACCGTCAATTAAGCGGACATCTTCCACCCGACTTAAATAATGGGCTTCTTCAACAATCACTCCATCACGGTCCAAAAAAAGGGTAGGGCGCGGAGAACGGTTGGGTGGGCGGTTTAAAATTTGACACCAAACGCCGTCATTTTCGATTTCTGTGCCAAAGGGTAACGAAGGATGTTTATAGACATTCATACCTGTGACGATCCTAATTGTTGAGCTTTTTCTAAGATTATTTATCATACTGATTGTTAACATGAGTGCAGTATAAGTAGACTGATGGTTTGAGCTAACGTAAAGGTCGATACTATGAAGTGTCCAGTTGAACAAATCCCGCGAAAGTTAGATCGCTGCTGGGCCCGATGGGCACTTTTTGTTTTTGGCTGGTTCAATATCGTGCTTGGAACGATTGGGATTTTTGTTCCAGGTTTGCCAACGACAGTATTTATTCTTATCGCTTTTTGGGCATTTTCTAAAAGTTCTGATAGATTCCATTCTTGGCTTTGGAACCACCCGCGCTTTGGAGAACTCATTCGTAATTGGCATATACATCGGTTGATCCCTGTAAAAGCAAAAATTATGGCCGTGACCATGATGTCTGCCAGCTATTTGTATTTGGCTTTCTATGTTGCCGAAAATTGGATGCTACCAACATTTATGGCTGCGATTATGCTGCCTTCAGCGCTTTATATTGTCACGCGCAATAGTCAATCTCGACACCTTGTTGCCGTCCGCATTGAAGAGCCGAACTCATAAAATTGCGTTCTGATTTGTACTAAACTTGCATATTTACACATAAAACGTGGCTATCTTGATTGTCCGATGTTTTCAGCGTGCGTCTTCGTCAACTATGTTGTTTATTGATCTGTAAATAGGGTCACATAAAGGGATTTAAAAATGAGCATTATTAAACGCATTACCGTCCAAACCTATGCCTATGAATTGGACGATGTTGGCGCTAACATTATGGTTTTCGAAAAGGGTGGAAAGTCAACGGTCACAAAATTTGTTGTCTCAATTGAAACAAATGACGGTCATATCGGATCGTACGCCCCACATTACGGCTCATCTTCAAGCGCATTGGCACAAGCCAAAGACATGGCTCCCGCATTAATTGGTCAAGATGCAGATCAACGCGAAAAGATATTTGAAGATCTAAAGATTGCATGGCGACATTTTGACCGGGTTGGTATAGCGGCCATTGATTGCGCCCTTTGGGATTTAGCGGGTAAAAAATATGGGGCTTCCATATCGCAGCTTTTAGGTGGTTTTAGAAAACGACTTCCGGTCTATGCCAGTACGTTTCCAGGGCAAAAAACACCGGGTGGGCTTGATAGCGTTGAAGCTTACGCTGATTTTGCTGAAGACTGTATGAAGCGTGGATTTCAAGCCTTTAAAATTCATGGCTTTATGGATGGAACCGCCAAAACTGAAATTGCAATTATGACGGCGATCCGCGACCGGGTTGGCGATGGCCTCAAACTGATGACGGACCCCGTTTCCAGTTTAGCGACGTTCATTGAAGCGATTGAAGTGGGCCGGGCCTGCGATGATTTGAAATTCTATTGGTATGAAGATCCGTACCGCGATGCATCAAGTAGTGCCGTTGCTCACAAACGATTGCGGGATTTTATTCAGACTCCGATGTTGATTGGTGAACACATCAGAGGGTTCGAGCAAAAAGCCGATTTTGTTTTGGCTGGTGGCACCGACATTCTGCATATAGACCCTGAATTAGACGGCGGTATTACAGGAACCATGAAATTGGCTCATTTTGCGGATGCCATGGGTATGGAAGTTCAATTGCATACAGCAGGCCCGATGCATCGCCATTGTATGTCTGCAATCCAAAACACCCACTTTTATGAACTGGGCTTGGTCCGCCCGCACGACGCATGGAACGGGTTTCAGCCTCCAATTTTTACCTGCGATTATGGTGACCAAGTATCAAACGTAGGCACAGATGGCTGCGTTCCAGTGCCTACAGGGCTGGGGCTCGGGGTGACGTATGATTGGGATAAAATAAACAAATGGGAAATTGCCAGGGACGTTTTTGAATAAACCACTTCATCTTCTTAGGGAAATAAAATGACTGCAGCTTAAAAGTCCTTAGTCGATCTGTTGGTCCTGATGTTTGCATTGATGCCGTCGATATTGGGGCCAATCCAATTGCGTCTGTTGGAGTGCCTCCATATCAGGCCCTTTTGGATGCGGGGCAGGCAAAGTTGGTTGGGTTTGAGCCAAACCTAGTGTCGCTAAAACTGTTGAATGCCAAAAAAGGCCCGCACGAGCTTTATCTACCCCACTCTGTTGTTGAAGAAATCCAAAATATTAATTTGTTAAAATTGATATTGAACAGTGTGAACTTGAGGTTTTTCGTAATGGAATGGACCGCCTTAAAGATTGTTTGGTGATCGATACAGAGGTTGAGTTTTTACTGTTATATAAAGATCAACTACTGTTTTCAAAAGTTGAGAAATTTTTGAGAAGCCAGGGTTTATTATTACATAAAGTGAATTCTTTGGTGAGCCGGACTGTGAAGGCGCTACAAGTAAGTAACAATTTTTTCACATGCCTTAGTTAGATGTTTTAGGTGGATGCATATTTTGTCAAAGACTTCACAATGTTTGATTTTTTGAGCCCGGAGAAACTACAAAAATTAGCGCTGATCTTGCACGATATTTATGGATCTTTTGATCTTGCTATGCGGGCTTTAATTACTTTTTATGCATAAACAGGAACGACATATGAAAAGTAATACCAAGCTCTTCTTAATTAGCAATTTTATGACAAAGGCCTACATTCAACAATGAGCGGAACTCTTTTAGAACTATCAGCGGCCTCAGTGGTATTTGTTGGCATTCATATGGCGATGTCGTCGAACCAGATTCGCACACCGATGTTAGCGCGTTTAGGCCGTAATTCGTTTCGATTGGTCTATTCTGTCATAAGCGCAGTTTTGTTCACGTGGATGATTACAGCATACATCCACGCCCCAACTCTTGACGTGTTTGAAGCCAATGTTCCGATGAAGCATGTCTCGCTTACGGCTATGGGGCTGGCTTGTTTTTTTATTGTCTTTGGGTACACAACATCAAACCCGATGGCTGTTGGTAAACAGGGAAAAGGGGTTGAAACCCAAGCCCATGGCGTTCTTAAAATCACCCGGCATCCGGTTATGTGGGGAACGGCGTTATTTGCGCTCTGCCATATGTTAGCGAGCGGTCATGTTGCAGCACTGATCTTTTTTGGCGCAATTGCGTTTTTGGCCATCGCAGGCGCTAACCATATCGATAACAACAAACGCAGAAATGAAAAAGGGGACTGGGATGACTTTATGCAGGCTACATCCTTCGTCCCCTTAGTCGCTATCATCAAAGGCCGCACCCGGGTAGAGCGAGGTGAGTATAAATGGTGGCAAATGGCGCTGACAGCAGCTTTATACGTTGGTTTGCTCATGTCACACGAGCCGATTATTGGGCACCATATTATACTTTTACCGTTTTAGTTTTGAGATCTTGCCGGTTTAAGCTTCCTTACCTTAAGCTTATGAAAACGCCTGAATGCCGGTTTGAGCACGGCCGAGAATGAGCGCATGAATATCGTGCGTTCCTTCATAGGTGTTTGTGGTTTCCAAATTCATCATATGACGGATCACATGGTATTCGTCTGAAATTCCGTTGCCGCCATGCATATCGCGCGACATCCGTGCAATATCCAAGCATTTGCCGGTGGCGTTGCGCTTGATTAGAGATATATTTTCAGGTGGGCAATTGCCTTCATCCAACAAACGACCAACACGGAGGCAGCTTTGCAAACCAATGGTGATTTCTGTTTGCATGTCAGCAAGCTTCTTTTGTATCAGCTGGTTGGCGGCTAAAGGGCGGCCGAACTGTTTGCGGTCCAATGTGTATTGACGCGCTGCATGCCAGCAAAATTCTGCGGCGCCAAAGGCGCCCCATGAAATGCCGAATCGAGCTTTGTTCAAGCAACCAAACGGGCCTTTTAAGCCTTTGACATTTGGCAGCAAGTTTTCATCAGGTACAAAAACTTTATCCATCACAACTTCACCCGTGATTGATGCCCTTAAGCTCATTTTGCCTTCAATTTTCGGGGCACTTAAGCCATTCATTCCTTTATCAAGAATAAAGCCATGAATGACGTCATCAAGTTTGGCCCAAATCATAAATACATCAGCAACCGGCGCGTTTGAAATCCAAATTTTATTGCCTGTAAGCTCGTATCCGCCATCAACTTTAGTAGCACGGGTGCGCATTCCGCCGGGGTCTGAACCAAAATCAGGCTCGGTTAAACCAAAGGCTCCGACAAATTCTCCTCGGGCCAGCTTAGGTAAATATTTTTGTTTTTGCTCTTCTGAGCCGTAGGCAAAAATAGGGTACATAACTAAAGAAGATTGTACACTCATCATCGACCGATAACCAGTATCTACGCGTTCAATTTCGCGCGCAATAAGGCCGTAACACACATGATTAACACCAGCTCCGCCGTATTCTTCGGGTATAGTTGACCCTAATAATCCCAATTCACCCATTTCAGGGAATATATCAGGGTCATAAGTTTCATTACGATTGGCCATCAAAATCCGTGGCATCAATTTATCTTGGGCAAAATCGCGTGCTGTGTCGCGAATCATGCGTTCGTCTTCATCCAATTGGGTATCAAACAAAAAGGGATCGTCCCACTGAAATTGGGGTTTGCTAGCCATTTATAAAGTATATCCTATTCTTATTCTAAAGGGTGGTGACACCGATCATCGAGTCTCTGGTGACCAATGCTGCTAATTCGTCTTCGTTCATGCCTTCTGTGCCGTCTGGTCGCTTTGGAATGACCATGTATCGCAAGTCTGCTGTGGAGTCATGTACGCAAACTTCAGTTTCTAAACTAATTTCCGTTCCGAACTCTTTTAAAACGGTACGTGGCTCGTGCACAACACGGCTGCGGTACGATCGGGATTTGTACCAATCGGGTGGTACACCTATCAAAAGTCGCGGATAGCAGGAACATAAAGTGCATACAATTACATTGTGAACACTGTCCGTATTTTCAACGGCGCGAATGGGAATGGTGCCCGGATCAATACCTAATTCTTCAGCGGCATCATTAACGTTTACCATCACCCGCGCTTTGAACTCCGGGTCGGTCCAAGCGCGCGCAATTACCCGCGTTCCTTCGGCTGGGCTTTTGCTGTCAATCAGCTCAATCATCCCGCGCAGCTCATCAGCTGTAATAACGCCTTTTTCAATCAGCAATTCACCAACCGCTTCTGCCATCACTTGGTGATGCTCATAAGGGGTGTCTTCACTATCAGGCTGGTAGGGGTGTTCGCCATGCGAATTGTAAAGTGGATCATCTGGATTGTTATGATCGTGGCTATGACTATGGCTGTGATTATGTTCGTGAGAAGGGGTGTTGCTCATTATCAAGCTCCTTCGGCTGGGTTGAGCCAGTTTTCATAAATATCGATGACTATACTGTCTTTCGTAGGGCCGTTATAATTGGCCCAAACATCGGTTTGATTGAAGCGAACACGATATAGGGTCAACCGTTCCGCATCTCTGCGACCATAGGCGAGTTCTTCAGGGTTTTTGTAATCTCCGACAATCTGATCAACTGTGCCCGATTTGCCACGAATAAAAAAGGGCGCGCGGACATGTCCCGGAGGATAGGCTTGGCGAACCGCTACGGTATCTCCAACTGCATATGAGGTGCTCATGCTTTGGTTGCTCCATCGGCTTGCCAACGGGCTTCAACGTCGTTCATTTTACGACCCAACTCGTCAACAGTGATTGTGCCTTTTTCAAGCAAATTGTTGGTTACTGATGTGATCCAACGTTCGTAGTAGCTCATTTCATCATAAACATTTGGGCCGATTTGTTCGATCCCGCGGCGCAATTCATCGACTGTTATGATTTGGCGGTTTTTATCGGAAACCAGACGCATAATCGCGTCTGTTCGTTTTTCCCAATGAACATGGGCATGTTCGTCCAGATCAACCGGGCCTGCATCTAGGCCTCCCATGTCATGATGACTTCTGTGTACCATCGTTTATCTCCCAATTTGAATAAGCTCAGGCTGTCATGGTTTTGCGTTTGTATCAAGTGAAGCATCATTTTTGGCGCCTTAAAAACCATAGTTAGCTTTTTTGATGTGATTCTTGTAAAATAAATCGGCGTCGCAATTCCTTCTGCCCGTGCTTTGATTTGTAACGCTAGGAATTCAGAATAAAAACGGGACTGGAATAAGTTGCCG
>JAPKAX010000104.1 GCA_028825025.1 Rhodospirillales bacterium
TTCAACATTAACTTTCATTTTAGAAGGGAAAGAATATGTTGTTGATTTTAATAAATAATAGACAACTGAAGCAGAAGTACTCTCCCATCTAGCAACAGGCTGGGGTGAAGGTGCTGTAACTGAGTTGAAGCTGGAATATCTCTACGGGCCAGAGCCTGAGGTTTCGGGGGAGTGACACCGTTAAAGGGACAGGTTCCTATATAGTCTTATAGCACTTTGTCCCTTTAAAGATCAACATAACGGTCATGTATCCAGCAGCTGTCAACTTAATGAGAACAAGCATCAGATTGCTGGCACAGCCTAAATCTATGCGCTCAATAGTTGGTGCCACTCGGCAAGAACAGCGGCACGGTTCAGCTTGAAATTGGTACGTGAATAGAGATGGCGTAAATCAGCAGGAATACGGCGGGAGAAATATAAATAGCACCACGGACGAGGGTATATGGGATATATTTGGCCAGCAATTTGGTTGGTATCTAAAAGCGGAATTACAAGCACATACTAAAATAACTGATTCTTATATTGAATACGCTACTGCTAGTAAGGCAATTTATGGCGGACAGAGGAGGCCGCTATCAGCTGCAGAGCTTACGCACAAATATCATGCCCTGGCCGATCAAGCTTCAGGACTACCGCAGGCACAATCGATAAGGTTAACTGTAGTAGACCTTATCGATTGAGAAATTTTTGCGATTCAACCCGTCACTTTTGATGAAATGAATAATCATCTAACAAAGAGGGGCTTTTTCGAAATGTATCGGGTAGTTTGTATTTTATAAAATCATGCTAAACGTATCGCCTTGGAATAGTTTCATCCCAGACACGGCTGAATATTTTTTCATCGTCTTCAAAAGCTTCAAGCGACACAAACAGGATGAAATTATATTTATCACATGAAACATCGAGAGTAGTTATGGTTGTCGCAGACCAGGCACCTCTTTTTGCTACATTTTTTCTATAAAAAATACTTCGGGCGGAAATTGGATTTTCGTCAGTAATAAAAAAAGACTCTTTAACAGCCTCTTCCACAAGCAAATTGATCTCATCCAAACGCTTAGGTCCGCTAGTTTGAGTATGGATGAGAGACGTTTTAGCCGAACCTACTTCATAGCTTAAAACCCTTTCCGCCGTATCTTTTTTCATTACAGTAACTTTTAAGGGATTTGCGCATTGAGCTTCCTCAAACGGCTGCTTTAATTCAGAGATTTTACTAGCGTCAACTAAAGGCAGAATGAATTTAAAGCTATTAGAATTGAACGACAGGAGCGTATTTTCTGATGCTGGCCACGCCATAGGCCAATAGTTATTTGATAGAGCAATGCGAATCCGATTGTTTGCACTAAATCGATAAGCTAAAAATTTTAATTCTATAGTAATTTGAAAATTTTCATTAGGCAAAAGTGGTTTAGGGTTTTCACTTCCAGCCTTATGACATAGGTTGATTAACGCAAAAGAAACGCGGGACGAGGCGCCATCAGGCGTAACTTCGCATAACCTTACGGCTAAAATTCCCGAAGTCTTATCACTTTTTAATTCAAGCGATAGTTTAGGAGATCCAAAAATTTCTATGGGATACTCCAAAGGGGACGTTTCAAAACAGAGCGAAAGTCCATCATCTTCTCGCTGATCAAATTGATACTCCGGACCATCCGCGCCAGAGTCTTTTGGGCACCATTCGCCACCTCCGAGGCCGCAGTGCATCGGTGAGCTGATTTCGTATTTTTCAGCTGGTCCTTTAGTTTCTCGAAGGCCGTGTTCCCTTATATGATACTCTTTGGTATGTGATGTTTTAATGGGCCAAGAATCTATCTCAAGCCATCGCCCATCAACCTTTGGCTGTGCTGGGTGGGCCTTCAAATTCTGTTGCATCCACGAAATAACCATAGGTTCGTTTTCAATGCCATTTGGAATGTATTTTAACCAACGATCCCACCATCGCAGGGCATCTTGCAGGAAACCAATAGCAGGACCTGGTTCGCCTAGATGGGGATAACGATGTGTCCATGGTCCAATTAGTGCACGGCGAGGACATCGCAGATTTTGCATCAAACGAAAAATAGCGTTTGTATAGCCATCCGTCCAACCACCTACAGCATAAACAGCACAGTCAATCTTCTCATAGTTCATATTGATCGAACCATGTCGCCAAAATTGGTCTTTTTTTTGATGCTTCAACCAAGTTGCAACTGGGGGATCTTCTAATTCAAGACGCGAGGTCCAAATTTCTTTCCAATTTTTTCCTACAATTTCTGGATCTGGCGGCCTGACTATGCTTGCAAGAAAGCCACTTCCCCACGATAGGCTGTCATTCAGCAGGCAGCCGCCCATCCAGTGTACGTCATCGGTATATCTATCGTCTGTGGAACAACACGTTATTATTGCTTTCAATTGGGATGGTTGCCTTTCGGCTACCTGGAGTGCAGCAAACCCCCCCCAAGAAATACCAATCATGCCGACGTTGCCAGAGCACCAGTGTTGCTTCTCAATCCAATCCAAAACTTCCAATGCATCGTCTTGTTCTTGTTGTAAATACTCATCTCGCAATACGCCATCCGAATTACCACTGCCCCGAATATCCACACGCAAACAAGCATAACCATGGCCAGCAAAATATGGATGCATCAATGCATCTATCTCGGCAGTTCCATCATGTTGCCTGTAAGGTATGTATTCAACGATCGCCGGTACAGGCCGCTTATAAGCCTTCAACGGTATCCAAGCACGCGCCGTTAAAGACTTACCATCTGAGAGCGTAATTCTCAGATTTTGGATTTCCTGGATATCATATGGAAACTTTTCTTTAATGATCATCTTGTTTGGTCCAACGCACCGACTGACCTGAAAGTTGTTGAGCATGCAAAAAGAGAAATTATATATCGCGCAAACCTATCGACCTGTGGGCCCAGATGAGCCTTAAATATAAAGTTACGAACATTTCCTTGCCAACTAATATTTGTCATTTTGTAGGAAAACATAACTTCATTTACAGTATACACTACAGGTATTTTTTTTTGCAGAGCCCGTCGTTGCAAATTCATACATTTTAAATGGATTTTACACTGTAAAAGTCCAGATTCGCTTTGCAAAAACTGAAGAATAAACAAACTTAATGAATGTTTAATTTGCTCACACAAAGTTACCAAAAAAAGAGACTTAAAACACAGTGCTCGAGTTCTACTCAAAAATGATCTAACGTCAGCCGAGCATCGATGTCGGCGATAATCATCATGCTTGCTGTTCATATTAATCCCAACTCTTTCTTTTTTTTGTTAGCCCATGCCTGTATAATCTTATCCGCGATCATAGCAATTATAGCTATCGATAACCCAGCAATAATGCCATTTCCAACATTTCCTGAACTTAGCGCCACGTAGACTGACTGACCCAATCCCTTGGTTCCAACAAGAGCTGCTATCACTAGCATTGCTAGTGAAAAAATTATTGTCTGGTTAAGACCAAGCATAATTTCTGGCAGAGCCAAGGGCAATTGAACGTGGAAAAGCTTCTGAATTTTGGTGCAACCCTGAGCTTCTGCTGCTTCCAGAGTAGAGGGATTTATATTGCGGATGCCGTGTTCAGTGTATCGTATCGCCGGCACAATAGCGTACATTATTATCGCCAACATTGCTGGAAAATCACCAATCTGGAAGAACATTATAACGGGGATTAGGAAAACAAAAAGTGGCATGGTTTGTAAGGTGTCGTTTATAGGCCTGATGAAGACTGAAAAGCGGTCGTTCATTGCAGCACATATACCAAATAGAAAACCCAGTGAAAAAGCGAAAAACACGGCGGCGCCACATAGGTAGACCGAGCGCATCACCTGCGGCCAGAAGCCAGATAAAAGCATAAATATTAAACCTAAAAATGCAAATACCGCCAAATTGAAACCTGCAACTTGAAAAGCTAATAGAGTAACAAAGGCTATGAAAAGAGGCCACGGTAATCCCGTAGTGCCATAGTAGTAAAATACAGCAATTATGACGATACCTACTACCGCATGCCATCCCCATAATCGCCAGAGGGAAGCGGCAACTGCTATGCATAAGGTTAGGTAATATGCGATAAATGTATTATTTAGTTCAAAACCCCATGTAAAAGGTTTCACTGAATTTTCCAAACCTAGCCGGATCGGTAGTAAAAAGTAAATCAAAAAACTGTTCTTGATAGCATCCAAAATCCCGGAGTATTCTGAGATGACGTAGTCAACTGCGTCATTTAGATATCTGGCGGGGTTAATAACCCAAACTTCTGGAAACTCTTTCAGCGATTGGAAGAATTGTGCCAAAACTATAAATACTATCATTAGGCAGAGCACACTTATAATTAATTGATTGCGCGTTATAAAACTTTCAGGACCATTGTGCGCAAGCGTGTGCCTTAGTGCAAAACCACGGCTAATCCGATCCATCACCATGGCCATAAGCGCAATAACAATGCCTGCTAAAAAGCTCTGCCCAAATGCAGCCTTGCGCATTGCGCTGAGTACTTCCCAACCAATATCGGCTGATCCTCCAATCACAGAGGCTATAATTATCATTGAAAATGCAGCCATGGTGGATTGATTAATACCAATCATTATTGTGGGCATCGCTGCTGGCAAGCGAACCGTCCACAGAAGCTGCAGCGGCGTTGCTCCCGACATCACACCAGACTCGACGACTTCCGGTGCTACACGTCTAAGCCCAAGAACTACATTGCGGACCATTGGTGGCATGGCGTAGATAGCGCTAGCGACCAGCCCTACAACTGGGCCAAACCCCATCAGAAATAATATTGGAATCAGGTAAGCGAAAGTTGGAAAGGTCTGCATGACGTCAAGCATAGGCATAACCAAACGTTCGGTCCTATGCGATGCAAAAGTAGCTACTCCAATAAACAATCCTATCAGTACAGAAAGTGGTACCGAAAGAAACACTAGTGCGAGGGTCGCCATTGTTGGAACCCAATATCCAAAGACTAAAATGTAGCCAAAAGCCGATAATGTAAATATCATTAGTCGCCAACCACCCGCAGAGTGTGCTGTAGCGCAAAAAGCAATAAGTACTGCCGGCCAGGGTAGCCAGATAAGTGAGGTTCGAAGCGCGTCCATAGGAAATGTAAGCACTTTAGCAAAAAAACGGAAGGCAGCTTTGTTGGCATCAATAAACCAATTCATAAATAGATTTATCCATTCAGCAAATGGCAGCACCCACTTTTCAGGAAAACTCACTATCCAGCCAAAATCACTGCGAATTGCAAAAAGTATAATCGAAACTATTCCAAGAAAAATCCATGCCAGCATCGACTTCGGCCATGTGTCCTTGGACACTTCTAAGTCAATTAGATCGTTAGGAGTAGTTTCTGTCATCTGCTATCGCCCGCAGCCAAGGCATCAACTACTGTTTCAGCACTTATACGTCCAATGATCTTTCCTTCTGAGTTCAACACGCAGCATTCTTTTTTTGTATTAGCAAGCTTATGGATAATTTCTTCTAATGTAGCGTCACTTTTAACTTTAATTGAGTCCTTTGAGATATCTGACAGCCCGCTCGTTTCCATACAATCTTTGGCCCTAATAATTTTTACGCGCGGTACATCTTTGGTAAACTTCGTGACATAAGAATCTACAGGCTTCATGACCACATCAGCAGGCGTGCCAATTTGCACTATTCTACCTTCTTTCATAATTGCGATACGGTCAGCAAGCTTGATTGCCTCCAGAAAATCATGCGTTATAAATACAATGGTTTTATTCAACAATTTTTGTAGACGCACAAATTCCTCCTGCATCTGGCTGCGTATAAGTGGGTCTAGCGAACTGAAAGGTTCGTCTAAAAACCAAATTTCCGGCTCAACGGCTAGGCTTCTTGCAATCCCAACGCGCTGCTGTTGTCCACCGGACAACTCGCGCGGAAAAGACGTCTCTCTACCTTCAAGTCCCACAAGCTTGATGATTTCCCTAGCACGGTTTTCTCGTTCCAGTCGGCCAATACCTTGCAGTCGCAGAGGAAATGCAACGTTATTTATAACATTTAAATGCGGCATTAAGCCAAAATTTTGAAAAACCATGCCCATTTTGTGACGTCGTATTTCGATCATTTCAGAGCCAGAGGCCTTGAGCAAATCTTTACCGTCGAACAGAACTTTGCCGGCGGTTGGTTCAACCAGCCTAGAAAGGCAGCGGACAATAGTCGACTTTCCCGAGCCTGAGAGGCCCATTATCACAAAAATTTCACCTTCATGAATATCGAAGCTTACATTACAAACCGCGCCTACATGCGCTTCGTGAGCAACCAGCTTTTCAAGCCCTTTATTTAGTTCACTTGTCGAAGCTTTTTGTATGAACGATCGTTGTGCTGTCGGTCCATACACTTTCCATAAGTTACGACAACTTATTTTAATGGCTGTTTTGCTTATCACCACACTTTACGACGCTGTCTTGATCAGCAAGGTTTGCATCAGGCCTTGCTGATTTAGACTGCACACACGGCTAGCTTCAGTTTGACGTGGCTTTGTCAACCATTGGCTCCCAGTAGTCCTTGTTTGAATCTACCCATGCCTTTGTTGCCTTAACTGGGTCTTGTCCTTCGTTATCAATCTTATTCATGAGGACTTGCTGAATCTGATTATTAAGCTGATAAACCTTCAAAAATTTATATGCCGTCGGCCACTTATCTTTAAGCCCGGGCCACGCTGCCTTGAAAACTCTAGGGATCTGTAAGCTATATTTGTCTAGAAGTTCTTGAGGGATCTCTACCCACTCAGTTTCAATTTCTGCAAGTGACCAATGAGGAGCCCAAAACATCATTACCAGCGGTTTTTTCTTTTGCACAGAAGCTTTGAGCTCAGCCACAAGCGCGCCTTCCGAACCAGCGGGTATAGTCTCAAAAGCTAGTCCCTCGCCCTGAATCAACCGGGTTGCACGGTCACTCCAGTCGGCGGGGTACTCAACAAAACGGCCCTTTGGAAAAGTCTCAGCATCTGCAAATACTCCTGCACAAGACTGGAGAGCTTCCCAGGACGGTAGGCCTGGGCAATCATCTTTAACATGCAACGGGTAGAGCCAACCTTCGCGCGCATCAAGGCCAACGGCTCCGATGTCCTCAATCTTACCCTCTTCCAACATTTTGGGCCAAAAATCACCCAGGTTGTTGTCCCAAATTTCCATAGTTGCGGTCAGATTTCCGTCAGAAAGACCAAACGCAGACGGAAACGTACCAGCAGTCACATATTCCACGTTATACCCCATATCTTCAAGGATATGTCCCGCGATATAAGACGCGATATGTTGACCAGTCCATTCATAAATTGCGAGCTTAATTGGGTCGTCACTTTCAGGAATACTGTTCGCTTTAGCAGGTTTGACATTTACTGAAATGAGTAAAATCGCTGCTAATGATGTAACAACAAACGTTTTGAATAGTTTTAGTATCATCTGTTTATCTCCTAATAAAAAAAATTATTTTAGCTGATATACTATCACATTGTCGACTTATAACGCATCTCTAACGACATACCAAACAGTAAATAGTTTTAGATAAAAAATTATACTTATTTTTGGCTTATTTGGTCACATTTTCAGTTATTGTCTTTTAGTCAATAAAATCAAAAACTCTTTCTAGAGGTTATATTCCGATTTTGGCATTAGAATAATCAGGTTTGCACAGTTTAGTGATAGCGCCTCTTACGAAATTGGTTGATTTCATCGCATTTTCTGAAAGGTCGGCAGTGCCGCACAATTGGAAAATTGTTGCTAATAATTGCCGCCAGCCATGCTGATAGAATTTGGCCAGAACGCTTTATCAAGGCTAACCCATATATCGTGGGTTGCGCCAACTTACGTACCGTGAGCCCCCCATCCTGTAATGCCACGGCTGCCGTCAATTGATAAAAAACAGCTAGCTGGGAGGTGCCCTGCGCCTCGGATAGCGGCCCTTTAGTATTAGGGTTGTGGGTTCATTTGGGACTAGTTTCGTTGGAGGGAGACATTATTTATTAAATGTATTATGCGCACTCCAGGAAGGTCTGGGTTCTGGACAAAGCGTCCTTTCACTTCAAATATGCCAACGGCCGCTTTGCATAATTTCGTTGACTGACAATCAGGTGGCGACAAACTAGTTCAACTTGGAAAAGATACCTGGCTGATCTCTGAGAAATGGTACTTTCGCGCGTGCCTCAGCAATAAGGCCCAGTTTGATGTTGGCACAAATCACTTCTGTGGCTTTTCCCGCGCGGGCAAGATCAGCACCGTAGGGATCGATAATACAACTCAATCCGCAGAATCCATGACCGTTTTCCACACCACAATAGTTGGCATAGGCCATGAAAATTCCGTTCTCGTACGCGCGGGATGGAATGACAAATTTCGGCACTTGCTCCCAATCTTTGCCGCCTGCGGTTGCCACCAGAACGATGTCCGCCCCACCTAAGGCAACGCTTCGTATGATTTCAGGAAATTCGCACTCATAACAGATGACCATGGCAACCGTTGCGTCCCTAAAGCGGAAAAGTGGAAAGCTTGCCCCAGTTACAAAACAATCATGTTCGATCCCAACAGGCAGCACCGTTTTGCGATGATTTGCCAATGTACTACCGTGATCGTCGATAAAAATGAACGCGTTATAAACCCTGCCGCCGTCACGCTCGGGGTATCCATATGCGATGGCAAGGCCTAGTTCTTTTGCCAGAGACCCTGCGCTTTGGGCAAAGGGGCCATCTTGTGCCTCAGCGCATCGGTGCAGAGCTTCGCCGACGTTATAACCAGTCACATATAATTCGGGAAATATCACGAGGTCAGCGTTCTGATGTGCGGCCTGTCTGGCATGCGCTTCGAGTTGGGAGAAACGGTTTTCTTTCCCTTCGCAACCTGCATCGATCTGTACCACAGAAATTTTCATCTCCTCTATGCTCCTGCGTTCCTAAGTTTGAACTGGAGCAAAGATGAGGTCTTGAAGAGCATCCAACCCTGATCCATCGCCCAACCGATTAACTGCTTTTTCCAAGGCTTCCGCCCGCACTTTCCCTAATTTTGGCCCTGCATAGAAATGGAACTTCCCCCTAACTTCTTCTTCGGTCACAGGGTTTTCAGGGTCACCAAGCGCCTCGGTATCACCAGAGGTGAGCGTTTTCCCATTCGTCAAAGTCAACGTTACACTTGAAATACGATTGGCAGGAAATGCTGCGTTGTAGGTATCGTTTTCGACCACACTCATGCCAGCGGCAAGGCGTTTGATCTCAGGGTCACTGAAGCTTTGCTCCATAACGTCATCGGGTGATACCTGCCCGCGCACCATGGCCACGGCAGTCGGAAAGGCGGTTGAGTACTGCGCCTCTTCGGTTGTGACGGGCGCACGTTTGGCAAGACGTTTGGAGTTATGGAAGGTCGTGATTTCGATTTTTTCAACATCCTCAGACTTCAATTTATTAGCTTTGCGAAGATCAAGGACAGCCTGTACCGGCGGCTGCGCCCACCGACAAATCGGGTAGTGCTTAAAATATTGCTCTGCGATACGCCACGTCTGCCCAAGATCATCCCAAAGGTCTGCAACGTCCTCCGCTTCCACGGTAACAGCAGGCGCACCCGTAAACCCTTCAGCCGCAAGGTATGCTGCGGACACTCCGGCCATGGCTCCCCAGCCAGACCCGTCTTTGAGCATAGTCGGCTGATCGATGACCCGCATCATTTGGCTGCGGGGGCCATGATATTCTGCAATGCCAATCGCTTCGCGTGTCTTTGTGCTCTCTAATCCCATACTTCGCGCCCCAAGGGCGGCGGCTGCGATAGCGATCCAAGCGCCGGACGTATGATAGTCGCAGGCAGTACGGTGCAGCGCGATACCAGCACGTGTCCCGACCTCATAGCCTACGATTAGTGACGCAAGAAAGGTTTTGTCATCTTTCATTTGCTCGGCCTGCGTGAACGACAAGAGAGCAGGCAGGACGCCGCAGCCGACATGGCCTTTGGTTAGCTTGTGCCCATCATGGGCGTCCAGCGCATCGATTGTAATACCGCCCGCTAGCGCGGCCCCGCCCGGACTGACCAGCCGACCATCAAAAAGCATCGGAACCTTGCGCTGTCCTGGAGCAAAATGCTCTGCAGCATGGTCACGTATAATCTGCGACATTCTAGTGTCCGTCGCCCCAGCGGCAACCCCAAGCAGATCGAGCAGCCACTTTCGGCCAAGTCCAAGCATCTCCTCGGGGATGCTGTCAGTACCAGCCGAATGTAGAAATTCGATAAACGGTTGCGACATCTCAAGTTTCCTATGTTTAGTTGCGTGATGCTAGTAACTGACGTGGCACGTCACGGTACTTGGACAAAACCGACATCATTCGTCGAAATTATTATGGCGCAGTTCTTTTTCACTCAAAATAGCCATTGGGCCCAAGCGCAGCATTCGTCACTATGGGCTCAAAGCAGACACTCGATGCAATTTGGATGAATGCCCCTCTAGCCTAAATCAGGGTTGTCAAAGTAATGTTGTATGCAAATCTGGGGACCGTGGCCCAACAGCAGGGGGTTACTTTGCCTAATCGCCACTATTGAGCCATCGACATCGAGCACCAACACTAAAGGTCCGAGACGCGGGGCCCTATGATAGGGGGGCCTTAGCTTTTTACATATAATATTTTTTACTATTCATATCTCTGGATCACAAAACGTTTCCCAAAAACATGGCCCAAGGCCCGTGGCTCGCGAAGGCCCAGCCAAGCCCAACCTAACAAATCCTGTCAAACATGATCGAACGCCACACATCATGGCACGGGCCCCTGAGATTTTTTCTCGCGGCCCTTGGTTCCCGGTCCATGAGCCTAAGCAAGATGGTTTAGAAGCCCCGAGCCAGGTTTCATATAGCGGAATGGAGAATGTTTTGTCATTCGGCATGGTTACAAATTAGCCCTGCCCGCATCAACCGGTTTTCTTCTGACAGTACCCTACCCGGACACCCGGACGGACAGGACACCCCCCTAATGGGGTGTCCTATGTCCTGCACTTGAGG
>JAPKAX010000350.1 GCA_028825025.1 Rhodospirillales bacterium
AAGGGTGGCGAGCCTATGCGCATGTCGAAGCGTTCAGGTAATTTTGTTACATTGCGCGACTTGATTGATGAAGTGGGTAAAGATGTTGTGCGCTTCATTATGCTAACGCGCAAAAGCGATACGCAAATGGAGTTTGATCTGCAAAAAGTGCTGGAACAATCACGCGATAATCCTGTTTTTTATGTGCAATACGCCCATGCGCGTTGTTACTCAGTACTCAGGAATGCGCTTGAAGTTTTATCGGTTGCAGATATTGCAGCACTTAATTTAAAAGAATCGGATTTTGCCCGTCTTGATGATCCGGCAGAGCTTGAAATTATCCGCACAATGGTAAACTGGCCGCGGACGATTGAAGGGGCTGCCCAAGCCCAAGAACCACACCGCATTGCCTATTATTTGAACGAACTTGCAACTCAGTTCCATGGACTTTGGAATAAGGGTAAGGATGATGCCAGTTTACGGTTTATTTTGGCCGATGACAAAGAACTAACTTTGGCTCGGTTGGCGCTTATTCAGGCGGTGGCGCTTGTTATTGCGTCGGGACTGTCTGTATTTGGAGTTGATCCGGTGGAGGAATTACGCTGACACCTGCTGAGAAACGTATGAATAAATCGATCAAGGCGCTGGTTGCAATCTGCCCAGATATTGCGCATGCTCATAAACTGATTGGAACTCCATTGAGCCGTGATCGCGATGGCGGGTTTGAAACCTTAATCCGGATTATTATCGACCAACAAATCTCCGTTCAATCGGGTGCCGCCATCTGGAAGCGTGTTGAGGCCGGGTTGATCGAGTGCACCCCAGAAAATGCTCTGAAAGCAGGCGAAGAGGCTTTGCGGTCTTTTGGTTTAAGTCGTCCTAAGGCACATTATGTGACCTGCCTATCTGAAGCCATTTTAAATGGAAGTTTGGATCTCGTCGCACTCGAAAAAGCTGAAAATGATGTCGTTCGTTCCCAATTGATGGCCGTTAAGGGGATTGGGCGTTGGACGGCTGAAATTTATTTAATGTTTGCCCTTGGTCGCCCCGATATTTGGCCAGCAGGGGACTTGGCTTTGGCTGAGGCGACAAAACAGCTTTTGAACTTAGAAAACCGCCCAACACCAGACGAATTAGATGTTATTGCAGGGCGTTGGAAGCCTGAGCGTACGGCAGCCGCAGTCTTTTTATGGCACTGCTATAAGAAACTACCGCCTGAGTAAAAAACAGGTTCTACTATTTAAAACATATGATTGATTTGGATGAGTTGTATCGTATGACACGCTTTTTATTTGAATTTATGTTGTCTAAAATAAATGATGTTCATTTTCTTTTGGAGTTTAATTCTGTGATACTCAATAAAAAAATCGAAATGTGTTTTAATTGCTCTTTTTTCTTTTTTAATATCAATATGTTACACTGTTTCAGTTCGGGCCGATGATGCTACTGTAAAAAAACGGACTGTTACGGCCATTGATATTGAAAAAGATAAAAATGAACCGCTTGAGACATTAAATTCCTTTACGTTTGGATTTAACAGCCTGATCAAGGGGGCTATTATTGACCCGCTTATTGACGGGTATTAGGCCGTGACCCCAGAACCCATTCAAGAAGCGTTGGGCAACGCCACATCAAATCTTTTAGAACCTATGACGGCTTTAAGCAGCCTTTAATCTGGCGATACGGAAAGTGCTTCAAGGCAACAAAATAATTTCTTGTTAATACACGGTTGGCTTAGGCGGAACCAGTGATAAAGCGGCTGAAATGGGAGTTGACCAACAGCGTGAAGACTTGGGTTAAGCGGCCGCATCTGATGGCACGGAACCTCCCCCCTACATTGTTTAGCCAACAGTTGGACCAAGCAACCCAGCGATGCATTCTGTACTCTTGCAACGGCTGTGGTAAGCCCTATGACCTTGGTTGGCGCGGCAGCAACCAGCGGCGCAGAATACTCTAAATATTAAGATGATATCCAATCCGCAACGAAAGGCGCGCTAGAACCCTATAGTTTCGAAAAAAATGCCTATTGTCAGTTACGCGATTATCAAATCAACAATGGCTAAACTCAAGAGACTGAATTCCCTACTTTTGATGTCAAACACAATTGATCTATGTTGAATGAGTGCGCTTGCGATATATAGGCAGACAGAACAAATTCTGCTACCGCTATCGCTATGATAAACAGCCCTACTTTTTTTGGGTTTTTAAGATCCATCTAGTGCTCCTTTTCTAAGGGGAAATGATGTGTCGTTCGT
>JAPKAX010000351.1 GCA_028825025.1 Rhodospirillales bacterium
TATGCCGTTGCTAAATTCAAGATCTTAGCCGCATCAATTTCTGACAAATCTTCGTTCGGCTTAAGTCCGGATTGGCGGACCACATTATGTAAAGATAAAGCTGCACTTTTCCAATCTTTCATGAGCCAATATAGTTCAGAGCGAATAAGGTCTGCATTTAAAGATTTATCTGTTTTTAACAACAGTAATGCAGAGCTTTGCTGATCAAGATTCATCAAAGCCTGAGCTCGCAAATGAAGCCGATCGGCCACTAATTCTTCAGGAAGGTTTGGCTCATTCGTCGCATCTAAAGTCTCTATAACTTTACCGTATTTCTGTGCAAGGGCATATATCAGCGCTAAGTTTAAACCGACTTGTGATTTTTCAACCCCTTTAAGACGAAACTGCAATTGATTTTCCAATAATTCTGCAGCCTTAAACAACAAATCCACCCGGACCAAACGGTCGGCTAAATTGCGTATCATTTCATCGCCTAAGCTTCCGGCAGGAGTTAGTTCTTTAAACTCATCATACAAAGCGATTGCCGTTACCGGCGGGATTTGATCCGCATCGCCTTTTAAATATAGAGCTTTAAATGTATCAGACATTTTTTGAGTAACTTCAGGCGCACTTAAATTATCACGATAATACGTTGCTGCTTGGCGAAGGGCCAGCAAGCCACGACGGTAATTCTTCGTATCCAAATACAAAGCGCCTAACCGTCTTAAAAGATTAAACTCATATTCATCACCACGCCAAACAAAGCGAAGCTGTTCTAATTCTTCAATGGCCTCTTCAGGGCCCATGCGGTCGGCTTTCAAAAGTATTTCCATACGCGCCATTGTCGCTTTATAACGGGTTGGTCGGTTATCAACCTCGAGAACCTCTTCCCATTTTAATAAAGCAGAACCCTCATCACCGTCGACCTCTAAAAGCTTGCCTTCAATAAAGTTAACTTCCGCCAGTTGTCTCTTTGATAATCCAACAAGTTTCAAAGCCTCAATATATTGCTGGCCTTGTTGAATATCACCAATAGACACAACAGCATCCGCAACCAATGTTGCCATTGGAATGCGCAGCTGCTTTGGGTATTGCTGAGTAATTGTGCCCGTACGCCTAAGTTCTTGTGCAGCCCCAATCATCTCACCTGACTTCGCAATGACAGCAGCCCGCCAAAAGTCCCCTTCATCCACTCCATCAAGGCTCGAATGGCTTAAGTCTTCCACGGCATCGGAAAATCGATGCATTAAATAACTGGCTCCACCTCGTAAAAGACGAAACTCTGCAGTATCGACAATTGCGGGGTCCGCATCTGCAACCGTTCGTAAAACACCGAGTACTTCTGCGGCAAATGCATGGGCAAAATAGAAACGCGCAAGATCTAAACGGTTTTTTTGCTCCTCTTCCGTGCTATTCGCTTTTGATAAGCTTTTTTGCAATTCCTGTTTGCGTTCCATAAAGGTTTTTAAATCAGGAACCTTCCATTTTTCAAGATCAAGAACTCGCGATGTGGTTCCAAGCCCACCAATCTTTGATCCTGCTGCAACTGCTGCAGAAACGGATGATAAACTCAACGGTACTGAGCTTGCGAGTTCAATGCCTTGGCGTAACGGGCGTATGCGCAAACTATCCATGATTGGCACCACGGCAACGCCTTGCATTGATTTCAAAACGCGGACTTCAGGATAGGTATGCGCAATAGCAACGCCGTGACCCAGCGGTATAACAGGGACAATGACTAAGTTATCTCCTACATCTGGATCGGTTACCCCAATCGGTGTGCTTGGTTCTGTAATGGGTACAAAAATACGTGCGCCCGCTGGATATTCAGGTTGCGCCTTCACTTCAATAGGAGTGCGGGCTAGAAACTCTTGTTTTTTAAAGTTTATCAGCCAGCTAAGCCCCGAAAGCGCAAGAGACGGATGAATGCCATTTGGTGTAATCATGCGTAGCACGGTTCCGCTTGTTGCAGGGACCTGTTGCAAACTACGAATCATCCCACCCGCAGCCAGCTCTAAAGCAGAAAGATTAACTTGTGTTGATTTATCAAAGACGATCCATAAATAACCAATCCGCCTAAACACGGCCGCACCGACAGGTTCATCCCAATCAAAACGTAAAGTTGTACCTTTTTCAGTTCCACCATCATTCCCACTGACCCGAGCTGCAACCGCTTCCACATCAGAACTTTGAGATGCCTGTACTGGCATTTTCTGTTTATCGGCAACCAAAGCCGTTGGCTTCCCAATT
>JAPKAX010000105.1 GCA_028825025.1 Rhodospirillales bacterium
TTTGTTTATAATTCTAAGTTACACTTAGTGATTTTCAGACGCATTGATTTACGTCAAATCTGCAATATTTTTCACACACCATCAACTTGATTTTTATCAATTTCAATCATCCGTTAAGAAGATAAATTACGCCCTTATCTGTTTACCAACGAGAGGCCTGTGCCGTAGACATAAACTTAATTGGACATAACTCTGTCGACATAACTGCTGAGGTTTGACTGTTTAACAGCCTCGCTAAGTTCCTGCTGAAAGAACAGCTAAATCCAAAGCTCACCTTCCAAACCGGCAGCGCTGTTGGTGATGTGATGACACACTTTGGTATTTCAAAATTTGATGTATTTTGGCCCTGTGTAATAACCGCGATGTAACCCCCGATTTGGGTGGTGATATTAATGCGGTTTATCAATTTACAGAAGGCGATGTGATCGCTTTTACCAATCCAATTCCTTACAGTTGTGGGTATAGGGAACCAGTGGTGTAGCATTTATCTTGTCCCAAGATGCATTCTGGCTACTATGTTGAGCATCAGAAAAGTCTCACGTCATTTAAGGAACTCTAATGAAGCTCATTTACTCACCTACGTCCCCCTATGCTCGTAAAGTTCGCGTCGTAATCTTAGAAAAAAAATTAGGGAATCAAGTCGATCTTGTTAATTTGGCTCCATCTGAATTACCAGACGAATTGGTCAAAGCAAATCCATTAAGCCGTATCCCGACTTTGATCAGAGATAATGGAGCCCCCTTAATCGATAGCCCTTTTATATGTGAATATTTAGATCAGTTGGGTAACGATGCTGGCCGTTTATCTGGCCAAGGTGACGACGTTTGGAACATCAAGCATTTGCACGCCATGGGTGATGGCATTCTTGATACAATTTTTTCAGTTTCAATGGAACGTCGCCGCGACAAGAGCGAGCAATCTCCCGCTTACATCAAAGGACAAGTCACCCGGGTCCAGCGCACCGTTGATGCTTTGAATAAAGAAGTCGGCACTTTCTCGGCTAATCCAAAGCTTGGAGAATTAACTGTGGCTTGTGCGCTTGGGTATATCGAACTGCGCCTAAGTAATGACATGGATTGGCGCGCCGGAAATTCAGCTTTAGCCGATTGGTTTGCTGAAATTTCCAAGCGCCCTTCTTTAGCTCAGACTGAGCCTCCGAAGTAATCCTAAAACTTAGTCATCGATCAACGTCTCACCCGGTCGGACGCGTGTAAATTCGACATGCTCTGACGTTATGGTGATCTTACCATTATCAAGCGATGCTTTTGTGAAGCGAGAGTTCTCTAAATCGTGTATTTCCGGGAAGTCTTCCCGGAAATGCGCGCCACGAGAATCTTTGCGCACAACAGCAGCTTCAATCACCACCTTACTAATAATGATCTGGCTCTCTAAGTTCAGCCAATCATGCCATGACAAATTATAAGCACGGCTTTCATCCGCAACACCGGTCCGCATGAGTTCGGAATGCAACTCATCAACAGCAACACGCGCCCGTGCCAAGCTTTTCGCATCACGTAAAATACCCGCGTCTTCCCACATAGCCCCGTAAAGTTTTTTACGGATGTCTGGCATATGTCCACCTTCGATTTGGAACGGATAAAGCGCAGCAGCGATCGCCGCTTTGGCAGCATCTAAATCAGGCTCACGGAACACACCTTCTTTAGGTACCCACTTGGCAATCGCATCGCCTGCAATGCCTCCAAATACGGTCGAATTAGCAACCCCATTACCACCCAACCGGTTGGCTCCATGAACACCCCCAGTATCTTCACCCGCCGCGTACAAGCCGGGAAGCTCAGTCGAGCAATCGTTTTGAAACTCAACGCCACCCATCATGTAATGCGCTGTTGGCACGACTTCAACGTCACCACTGACCAAATCAAATCCACAATCTCGACACCTATCAACCATACCCTTAAACCGGCTGCGCACTTCTTTAGGGTCTAAATGTTTCATGGTGATAAACAAACCACCGTTTGGACCAACATTCCCGTTGCGCATTTCAGAGAACATGCCACGGCTAACAATATCGCGGGTGGCGCGTTCAACTTTGGCATCATACTTATGCATGAAGCGCTCTTTATCACCTCCGAGTAAATAACCACCGTATCCACGCAAACCTTCTTCAATAATGGTCCCTGTTATTCGCGTTCCGGGGCCTGCAACTAAGCCGGTTGGGTGGAACTGGACCATTTCCATATCGCGCAATGGCATTCCAGCACGCAATGACATCGCCATGCCATCGCACGACTTATCACCCGATGGCGTGTGATAAGTGTACATGGTCGGGCCACCTCCTGTCGCTAACAACACGGCTTTCGCTTGAACCAACCGGAATTTTCCGGTCCGCATATCAATCATCAAAACGCCAGCTAAACCGGAACCGTCTTTTGATTTAATAAACTCAACCGCCCGGTGATCTTCCAAGCGATTAATACCCCGGCTCCACACTTGTTCTGCTAACCGGTTGATAATTTCAATTCCGGTCAAATCACCCTTATGGACGGTTCTATCAAAGGTTTGACCGGCGAAAGCTTTTTGATGCAAGGAGCCATCTGGGTTGCGATCAAAAAAGCAACCCAATTCATTTTCTAATTCACGTATGCGGCGCGGCGCTTCATTAACTAGCGTCCAAGCAAGATCTTGGTTATTAAGCCACTTACCGCCTTCGATCGTATCCATAAAATGGCGTTCAATGGAATCTTCGTTGGCCATGGCGGCGTTGTATCCACCTTGAACCATACGCGTACAACCGCATTTACCCAACAAACCTTTAACCGCAATTGTGATATCTAAATCTGGTCCTAAGTTCGATGCATGAAGGGCGGCAAATAAGCCAGCGCCCCCTGCACCCAAAATCAAGACATCCGTTTTGCTTTGTTCAAATTCTAAGTTCATATCGCTTTTCCTATAAAATCAACGCAACGCCAGAAACCCAAATCAGTCCTAAAATGAGTTGGCGAAATCTTTTTCCGTTTAGTTTTCTGTAAACAATCAAACCAACCCACGTTCCAATTATGATAGCAGGAAAGCACCATAAATACCGTTCCAATGTATCAGCACCAACAAATCCCTGCCACGATAACCAAGCTAATGTGACGGCGTGCATTATCAGGCAAAAAGGTTGATAAACACCGCGTTGTCGTTCCTTGGTCCAGCCGAGCAATCCAACCCAAAGGGTTGGTGTAACACCGCTTAAACCGGCAAACCCACCCAACACGCCACCTAGAAAACCAACGCTGCTATCTGCAATCTTCCCAACCCGTTTCAAGATCAAGCCCTTAGGCATAGCAAAAATAACCGCGGTATAAGCGATTAAAAACCAACCAACCCCTAATCGAAAAGGCGTCGGTGCGGTGTGTGTCAAAAGCCAAGCCCCCAAGGGCACGCCCAGCACACCTGCGACGGCGAATATAGGCAACCTTGAATAATCTAATTCATGGCGCAATTTAATCAGTGAGAAAGTGTGCATGGTAAATCCACACGCAACAATCAGCGGTACGGCGTCAATGGGATCAACAAATTGAAACCAGATGGCAACCAAAACCAATGCGTCGCCAAAACCAGCGGCGGCCACAACGAAGGATGCCAAAAAAGCGCCAAAAGGGATGATCAGTTCAAGTGGCATTTAGAAAAAATACCAATCCCGCACAAATACTGATACCACACGACAACGCGACCATCGAATTTTGCCAATCGCGCCACTCTAAAAACTCAAGCGCCAAAAGCCGGACTCCACCAGTTAAGTGAGCACTTAAAAAAACGACCAATCCCGTTTCTAAAAACTTAAGCAATGGCGTGTTTGACCAAGAAATAAAATCATCAAAGGCTGAACTGTCTGCTAATGCCAAACCAAGTACATATAAATGCACCGGAAGGAATGCCGCCAGTGCCAAACCAGATAAACGGTGCATTATAAACGCCCAATAGTTTGGATGATTGTGAATATTTTTCATATTAAGCTCCCCCTAATCCATAAAGACCAAAAGCAGCACGGATGCCGAGCACACCAATTATTAACGAGAAGAGGATGCTCAACAAATCAATCCGATTCGTAGGTATTTGTGACATTTCACGCATAATTGATTTAAGCCCGATCGGGGCATGGACAGCGACTGAACTCACAAAAACAAGATAAAAAGACAACCAGATTTTACTGCCGCCAATCCGTGCAATAATTTCTTCGGAACTCAAACCACCTTGCACTGCGATAATCATGGTCGCGATATGAACTGTAATACAGATCACTAGAATCAGTGCACTTACCCGTTGGGCAAGCCACAAATATGTTTCTATCCGAAGGGCAGATGCGCTCATGACAACTCGCCTTTTAAAACAGCCTTAATCGTTTCACGCTTCAATCCCGCAATCGCACCCGTTGGGTTCAACGATTTAGGGCAACGCTCGACACAGCCTTGTTGTGAATGGCAGCCCAAACAGCCGTTATCACCAGCGACAGCGGCCAATCTTTCTAACCCCGTCACATCGCGCTCATCATTAACCAACGTCCACGCCCGATTTAGGGCTGCTGGGCCTAGATAATCAGGGTTCCATTTAATGACGTCGCAGGTCGCATAACAAGCACCGCAGCCAATGCATTCAATGCCAGCACTTGATATTTTGCGTTTAGGGTCATCCGGTGAAATATATGCCAAAGCATCATCGCGGGTTTTATCGCCCTTGAACGAACCTTTTGCGTCGGCCCATTTGTTAAAGAAGGTTTCCATATCAACAACCAAATCTTTAACACGAGGCATACTGTTAAGCGGGTCCAGCGTTAACTGCCCACCTTCCGCAACTTTGCTAACATGCGTTCGGCACGTCCAACGGGCTTTGCCATTGACAGTCATTGCGCAAGACCCGCAGACACCAACCCGACATGCAAAACGGTAACTTAGTGACGGGTCCAATTCACGTTGGATATATGTCACCACATCTAACACGGTTTGGCTTTCAAGCCGGGGAACTTGATAGGTTTGGTACTCCCCATCCTCGCCACCCCGCCAAATTGAAACGTTTATCAAATCATTACTCATGGTTAAATTCCCGCCGCGGTTTCTGAAAACTCAATAATGACATTTGATGTTTCTGGTGCTGACAACCAGAGCGACTTCCCACGCTGTTGATAATTAATGCCACTAGCTTGAATTACTTTTTCAGTTGTTTCTATATCTTGAACATGAATACCATAGCCAATCATCCGTGTGTCTCCATCGCTGATGTTGGGTGCCCCTAAAAAGCGCTCATAAAGGTCCCCATGCCGAATGATATTAATCACAGAGCTTCCAGTATTAATGGTAAGTCCGCTATTTTGTTCCGTTACGCAATTCTTGCCAATCAAGCCTTCGAAATAGCTTGTGTATAACCCAGGATCATCGGCCACCATCATCACTTCAGCTATGCCCGTTGCCGTATTGGCGTGTGATTGGAATTGTGGTTTATAAAAATATTTCGGCTCGTGCTGATGATCACATGTGAAAAATATAGCCCACGGCATTTCAGGGTGAGTTGCGATGGTTAGCTTAAACCCAACGGTAACTTCTGTACCATCTGGTTGCCCTGCTAATCTTGAAAATTCAAACGGTTCGTAAAGGTCTAACCCTTGCGTTTCGAAATGTGCGCGGTCCGCTTTCCAACCATCACTTTTTAAAGCAACCATCGAAAACCCATCGCCTTTATTCAAAAACGCACGATTATAACCACCAAAACTAAACACGCCGGGTGTTGATGGCGTGATGTTTTCTGGCTGGGTTACAGAAAGCAGTTCAATAAAGTCACTTCCCAACTGAGCCAATTGATTGCCCGTTCCGAACGGGTGCTCAGCTTTTGGCGTTAGGGTGAAACCAAGTTTTTTATATAATGATGCCATTGCATCCAAGTCAGAACGGCACAGAACAATATGGTCAATTTCACGCGTCATCGTTTATTGGTCCTTAAAAATATATATGGGGCTCGACCAAATCAAATGGCCATCTTCCTGGGTGATACAGACATATAGCGCATTGTCGCGATCCGCAGATAAAGCCATAGACCGTTCCAACTTAATTTTATAATGGGGGTTTTCATTTGGCATACGAAAAACGCGAATACGGCGGTTAATGCCTCCGTTTTCGAACACTAAGTCTTCTTGTCCAATATCTTTAATCATAATTTCTTGTTTAATCAAATTGGTTTTTATTTTGATCATACCTGCTTCTTCATCAGATAACCACGCATCAAAGCCTCCAAATCCTCCGGTCGTAATCGCACCCCATTCTAAGCGGGAGTCAGATACCTGATCGAATTTTTTATCAACGTTATAGCGGTTGATTGGCTCAACCCGCTCAAAGCGATTGCCGTTTAATTCAACCGAACCATCCCAATGCGTTTCTCGCCCGCGTCCCCGGTATTCCGAACCTTCCCAAATAACCCGAATGCGCTTACCCAAATCACTTGGCGCGTAAGGGCGGAAGGTTTCGATTGTCTCAAGACCATTTCGAATTTCAACCCGTTCGATGGGGGACGAGCCGACTAAGTCAATATTCAAATTAACCGTATCACCTGAGAACTTTAAAATATCCCCCATCATTGCGGATGATGTCATTTCCGATTTGCAATTACCCATATTAGGGTCTTCAGAAAAGAGCTCTGCTTGTCCTTCAAATACAGCGTTCACATTCAAAACCATGCGGCACCCTGTGGTCCCATAATGATGCCGGGTTCTTAAACTTTCGAGCAATCCAGAACGGCTTAAACCCTTCGCCAACATACACGTTAATCCGCCGTACGATCCAAAACTGGTGGCACCGGGATGGCTGGCACCCGGGCGGCCTTTATGTCCATCGGAGTTCGAAACAATTCCAACCCGGTAGCCTTTTTCAAAGGCATCGTGGATCAACCACTCGAACGTACCCCATGCAGAATGTACTTCAACGGCGCGCTCTAACTTATCATCATGAGCCATTTTAATATCGGCATAACGCCCACCAATATGTGCAAAGACAACGCAATCTTCGTCTTCTAGTTTTTCGAACAACTCAACCGCAGTATGCGCATCCGTGTATTCGTCTGATAAATCTTCAATTAAGGCATGTGATGACCGATGGATTTGACGTCCTTCTTCCATAAATAATACATTTCGGTCGCCACCCATTCCGGTATTCCCTGACCATTCATAACCGGGGAAAGCAATAAACTTTCCATCTTCATTAAATTCAGCGGTCAGCTCATTTAAGTGATTCCAAAATGGAGTGGTGATTTGGAAGTCATTACCTTGGTGAGCAACGGCATCAAGAAATGCATTATCACGGGCAAAAGCATGGAAATCACGGGCTGAATTAGTCCCAATGGTTTCTTCTGATTGACCGTGTAAATCTGCCCAATAGGGAAGTAATTCAGCACCACCAACAACGCGGAGAGGATTCGATTGAGCCACAACAACATCGTTTGAATCAACCATGGAAATGAACACATCACCCGGTTTCTCGACTTTCAAGTCCCTGACAATAAATGACTTTTCACCGGCCTTGAATGCAATGCTTTCCGGCAAACCAACAACAGGAATATCCGAACGTAATGAAAAAATTTGGTCACATTGATTTGATGGATTACCCCATTTGTCCTCACCCTTCATCGAAAGGCTAAAGCTTGATCCAGCAGTCCGGCTTGTCGGTATAATGGCTTTCCATATGACAGGCGGACCTGAAATTAATTTGATGATTGGTTGCTCTGGCAATTCAACAAAATTATATGTGGCAATGGCATCAATTAATAAACGAAATTCGAACGTATCTTCACAAAATGTTTGCATCCTAATACCGGGACCACCACCACGACGATCACCTAAACGGATTGTGATTTGATCACCTTCACGCAAGAATCCGCGAACGACCTTGATATAAATTGTTTTGTCCCATGGTCGAATATTGCGTTTTCCATCAAACTCAATATGAAGGATCGCACCGTTAGATGCTTCTGCGGTCACATAGTTAGCCGCTTTTGGGTCCGTTAATTGCGGCTTCCCCATGTCACTGGCAAATCGATGTACCAACTTTATGGCACCCGTATCGTCAATACCAAACTTGCCCGCTGTATAGGTAACCGCAAACTCGTGATACGATCCGGTCTCGAATTCACCAGTTGGTGATACGGTGGCGGAACCCATTTCATGGGGCAAATAATTAGAATGTGACACTTAGATTCCTATACTTTTCATTTAATTAGTACGCGGGCGAATTTCCAAACGCCGGGCATGGGGTGGTAAATACACCACCTGATAGCTAATTGGCGCTCCCCGAAATTCATATCCCAAAATATGGCACACCAAACCTGTGGTATGCTTTTTCAATTTTAACAAATCACAAATATTCGGGGCAAAGACTTCTGCCCCAACTTGCTCAGTAATCCGTACCGTGGGCACATCATAATTTTGACGTAATAAAGCCCGGATATTGGTATTATCTAAGTCTGAAATTTCTATATTCAAAATTTCAGAAAATCGCTCAGCATCTAAATAAATCCGACCTAAGCACATAAATTCGCCATTCACATCAATTTCGCGCTCAATGCATAAAAGAGGCCTGCCAATGCCCAAAAAGTCTGACCAATCACCGTCTTCTGACGTTTTTTTAATAGATTTCACCCGAGTAAAAACGGGCAATAATGACTGACCATCGTCACCCAAAAACCGGAAGTGCCACAAGTCATGAAGCTGATCAGATTGATCCGCAATAAACGTACCGCTACCGTGCCTACGGACAATAACCCCTTGCTCAACCAAACGCGACAAAGCTTTTTGGATGGTGCCTAAACTCGCGGGTAATGCAGCGGCCAAATCGTATTCACCTGGCAACTGATCGCCTGGCTTCAGATCACCATTATCGACAGCGCCTGAAATACCATCTGACAAAAGGATATATTTCGGTACGCGCGGTAAACCACGTTCTGTGGCACCTTCCATTTTGTCTACTAATCCTGCTAAGTTCACTGCAATCCATCCTTACATTTCAAGTTTATTTGATTTTAAATTACTTTAAATTATCTTAAAGATAGCTTCAAGTCCTATATAGCTCTATAGATTTGTTTTCTTTGAGCGTTTTGATAGTATGGTCTTGGGCTTTCACCGAGCAAGCACCTGCTTTAATTATAAAAGACCTAAAATTTGATCTGGCATATAATATTCTCATGACCCCACTAGGACACAAAAAAGCATTCAATCGTGGCGTTTGCGACGGGTTGTTAATGCCGTTTTGGATGGTCTTTGGATCAATGATTGGATTTGGGTCCATGGCACGCGATGCCGGCATAGGCATCGATGTCGCACTCGGAGCTTCTTTAGGAATATGGGGCTTGCCCGGGCAAGTAGCGATGGTTGAGCTGTTTGCTGCGGGCTTACCTATTTATGCAATCGTAGTCGCCAGTTCCCTTGCCAATATGCGTTTTATGCCAATGACTGTGGTTTTGATGCCCCACTTTAAAGGGAATGTGACCGCAAATAAATGGCGGTACTTATTGGCTCAGGTTTTATCCATTAACATTTGGACCGTCTTTATGCGGCGCGGCAGTACCCTCGCGGAAGAAGATCGGCTACCGTTTTATTTCGGTGTATCAATCACATGCTTGATTGGTGGCGCTATAGGTACGACCATCGGGTTTGTTGCTGCTGGTGTGCTACCTCTTTATGTCACAATAAGTTTGGTTTTTTTGAATCCAGCCTATTTTGTCTATGTATTCTCGTCAGTGCGCTACCGAAATTGCATTATTGCCGTTGTTCTGGGTGCCATCACAGGCCCGCTGATTTATTTAATCTCACCTGATTGGAGCGTCCCGATTACAGGGGTCGCAGCAGGCACCGCCGCGTTTTATTTAGACAAATGGATGGGCCGCAGTTAATGATCGTATCGGACCCTTGGGTTGTTCTTATTCTATGTATTGTAGGAACGTTTGCGTGGCGCGCCATGGGTGTCATTGTTGCGAATCGCATTGATATTTCTGGCGATTTATTTCAATGGTTCAATTGTGTTGCCTACGCAATGCTTTCGGGCTTGATCACACGTGTAATATTGATGCCTTCCGGGACCTTAGCCCAAACACCCGACGTCGACCGCATTGCCTCCATAAGCGCAGGGTTCATAATCTTTTTTATGTGTAAACGAAACATTTTTGCGGGAACAGGTTCGGCTTTTGTGACTTTTTTAGGATTTGCAGCAGCACGTAACTATGGCCTTTTATAAACCCCCTATCAAATAAACCCAACAAGCGCATCGTAAACCTGATTTGGACGCTCCGTCATCATCATATGCCCACACCGTTCAATAATTTTGATTTCCGTAACCTCAATTGCATCCGCTAAGGATTTAGCTTTTTTAGCCGGTGTCATTTTATCATCTCTACCCAAAACAAAGTGAGTTTCACATGTCACATTTTTGGCAGCAACCAATGCACCTTCATATACGTTACACGCAGCCAAATCATTAAACAAAACGCCAGGCCCAGATAAATCAAGAAGCGTTTTAGTTACACCACGAACCCATAATCCAGATTGTGGATGTCCACCAATTTGAGCTTTTTCACCCACCCCCCAATACACAATAAGTTCTGGACCTAGCAGCTCGTTCCGCTGTGCAGCAGCCAATAAGTCAGGGTGCACAGGCATTGCTTCAGCAATTCCCATTAAACAGAGCTTATTTATTTTTTTTGGGTGCTTACCGGCGAACTCGATTGCGACCAGCGCACCCATGGAATGGCCGATAACAGTTGCGGTTTCAATTTCAGCTGCATCCATAAACGCCAAAACCCATTCTGCCATTTCAGGAATTGATGCTAACGGATCGCCTTCAGATCGGCCATGCCCCGGAAAATCTACAGCATAAGTTTGGCGGCCCATAAAAGCGATATTACGTGTTTGCAATTGCCAAACG
>JAPKAX010000352.1 GCA_028825025.1 Rhodospirillales bacterium
AACCAGCCTTTAACAAGCAAAGCTTAAATACATTTATGGCAATGGGTCCAAAAATTTGGAGCAAAACGCGCCAAATTATCAGCCAGGAATTAAGCAATGAAACATCTGACTTTCGTATTTTCTCAAATGTATTAATCCCACTTAAGGATGTAAATTTGTTTATGCCCTTCACGGTTTCAGATTATACAGATTTTTATGCATCCCGTGAACATGCGACCAACGTTGGCACTATGTTTCGAGGCGCTGATAATGCGCTGATGCCAAATTGGTTGCACATGCCAATTGGGTATAACGGCCGGGCCAGCACCGTTGTTGTCAGTGGCACAGATGTTACGAGGCCCAGGGGTCAAATCAAGCAACCCGGATCAGACGCCCCATTATTCCAGCCCAGCCAAAAATTAGACATAGAATTAGAAATGGGGGCTGTTGTTGGTACGCCTTCAGATATGGGGTCATCCATTAATGTTGATCAAGCCCAAAAAATGATTTTTGGTTACGTCCTTTTGAACGATTGGAGTGCGCGCGATATTCAAGTTTGGGAATACCAACCCTTAGGCCCTTTTTTAGGAAAATCATTTGCAACTACAATTTCACCTTGGGTCGTCACAACCGAAGCGCTTGAGCCTTTTCGGGTTCATGGCCCAAGCCAAAACCCAGCGCCACTCGATTATCTAAAGCAGGTGGCGCCACTTAACTATGACATCGAATTAGAAGTTCAATTGCAATCCACAATAATTTCAAAAACAAACTTCCAAAATATGTATTGGTCTAGCGCCCAACAATTAGCTCATCACTCAAGCGGTGGCTGCGCCATGCGAACAGGTGATATGTTGGGGTCGGGAACGATCAGTGGAAGTGATCCAAAAAGTATGGGCAGTTTGTTAGAGCTTTCATGGAATGGTGAAAATCTAATCGAACTTGATGACGGCACGACGCGTACTTTTTTAGAAGATGGCGATACCATCACCTTATCCGGTTATGCCCAAGGAGACGGCTTTCGAATTGGTTTTGGATATTGCACAGGTTCCATTAAACCCCCTAGGGCCTAGATCCTAAATGGCTGCTGGTAAATTTGAAAATCCACGAAACCGTAATATTGGTAAAAGTTCAGACGGTCCATTTTCACGCAAATTAGGAAACCGTTCGACCAAGCGCCCAATTGCAATTTTACCTTCTATCCGCGCCAACGTTGCGCCCAAACACATATGGTGCCCCTTCGCAAACGCCACATGACGATTTGGGTTCCGTCCAATATCAACCTGTTCAGGATTAGTGAATACAGCCGGATCGCGATTGGCCGCCGCTATAGAAACATGAATGTACGTTCCTTGCTCAATTTTCTCGCCGCTTAATTCAACCTCGCCCGTCAACATTCGATTGCCCAATTGCAAAGGACTTTGGTAGCGCAACATTTCTTCAATAGCCGTATCAATTAAGCTGCCATCTTTTTGTAAGCGTTGTAGCTGATCCGAGTTTTGCAACAACATACCAATGCCGTTTCCAACCATGCTTGTTGTCGTCTCGTGCCCCGCATTTAATAAAAATATACAGTTCTGAATAAGTTCAATCTCTGTTAATCGTCTGCCGTCGACTTCACCAAAAATTAATCCGGCTAAAACTTCACCGTCACTGGCACCGCCTTCATCAGCTCGGCGTTTTGCAATAAGCTCAGCTAACAGTTCGCCAAAATCTTCAACTGCCTTATTCCCCAAATCTAGCCGATCGTTCGAGACCACTGGATCTAGCGCTCCTAGTATATTAAGTGAAAAGGGACGAAGCATATGACGGTGTTGTTCTGGAATGCCGAGCATGAATGAAATAATTTCAGTAGGCAGAGCCGATGCAAAGGCCTCGATCACATCAAATTCTTTTTTATCTTCTAACGTATCCAACAACTGATCAATCACCCGTGTAATCAAAGGTTCCATTAATTTTAATTTGCGCGGCGTAAATGCCGAAGCCAAAAGCTTCCGTACCGTTGTATGATAGGGTGGATCATTAAAAACTAAACTGGTTGTGTGGTGTGTGTATAAGGGTGTATCTCCAAATTTTTTTTTAAAGGCGACTTTTTTATCAGAGCTCATGTTTGGATTTTGGAAACACGACATGACATCAGCGTAGCGAGTTAAAAAGATCGAACCATCAGCATTGCGATGAACCGGATCAAATTCTCGCAATGCCTGAAACGTCGGATGAGGGTCTGCTATAAA
>JAPKAX010000106.1 GCA_028825025.1 Rhodospirillales bacterium
AATTAAAGAATGACCATAGCTTTCAGATAAGCCGTGCGGGCCTGTCTGACACGGAGCAATAATAAAGCAGCCCGTCTCAATTGCTCGACTGCGCAACAAAACATGCCAATGCCCCTCACCAGTAGTCCGTGCGAAGGCAGCAGGCACTGTAATAATGCCAGCACCGCCATTTGCTAATGACCTAAACAGTTTAGGAAAACGCAAATCATAACACACCGTCATACCAATTCCGCCCCATGGTGTGTCCGCAACAACGGCCCTATTGCCCGGACAGATTGTTGCAGATTCACGATATGTCTCGCCGTTTGCTAAATCGACATCAAACAGATGGATTTTATCATAGTGTATAACGATTTCGCCCTTATCATTGAGCATCACTGAGCGGTTTACAATTTTGCCACCGGGTGCCGTAACAGCTAACGATCCTATTAAAATCCAGACACCTATTTCCTTTGCCAAATCAGCCATAAAGACCAGAGCCGGATGACCATCTTGGGGGTGAGCGCCAACCAAAAATTGGGTGCCGTCAACACCAAGGCATGTTCCGTATTCAGGCAAGCAAATCAACTCGGCCCCAGCGCGGTGAGCGGTTTCAATCATTGCTCTTAAATCGAGAAGGTTTTTTTCAACGTCCGTACCTGCGCAATTTTGAATACAGGCGACATTTAACTGTTCAGGCATATTTCTTACTCCATTTACTTGAAGCCATTAAGCATAGTATTACAATTCGAGTAAAGCGACTGCATCACGAAAGATAAAAGGTCATTTTATTAGGTGCGAGGCTTCCGCTTGAAACCTGCCATATCTTAACGAACCTGTCAGACGGATGCGGCGTCTTGTTTAACAAGAACATCTAACAATCCTTTTTGATACAGTTCTTTCGCTGCAGCAAACAACGGGGCATTCACAAGAACCTGGTCAATATAGTTGCTAATTATATCTAGATCTTTTCCCCAGACATCGATTTTCATGCCAGCTCCGTCATAGTCATAGCCACCATCATCGGCCCCCGGACCTCAAACATTCTGGATGTGACGGCGCTGGTCGATAGCAAATCATAAACAAGTTCCGGGTCTAGCCCTGCCTTCATGGATAACATTATAGCTGCGGCTGCCGCTACGTTGTGATTGGCAAAGCGCATAGCTGGATTTACTGGATTTTGATATCGTATGAAGAACCAGCACAAAGGCAACCACAAACCCGATGCCCTTAATATGAAACGGAGATTTGGTTTGGGAAAGGTTTTTGAAATCAATTTCATATGAACACACAAAAACTAGTTAAATGATGTTGAATAGTTGATTCTGGCCCTAAACAGGTTATATCCAAAGATAGGACTTGATGTTACATTGCTTATAATAACATCTTGCATCGCGCAGGTTGCTGTGAAATTTAGTTGTGGTAGATTACACACCGTGATGGCATTTCCGGTCATTTATTAGAATCATTTAGGGAGTAAATTTTTTGGAATTTCTTGGCAATTCACTAAGCGAGCTCCCGTGGTTTCTGGCCTTTATGGCGACGGCAATGGCCCTAACTCTTTTCTACGTGGTCATCTACATGTGGGTGACGCCTCACGACGAGATAAAATTAATTCGCGAAAACAACATGGCGGCCTCGCTCGCTTTTGCGGGAAGCTTGGTTGGTTTTTGCTTACCGTTGGCCAGCGCAATCGCCAATTCGGGCGCTTTGGTTGATGTTGCGGTTTGGGGCGTGGTTGCATTGCTTGTTCAGATTGCTGTTTTTTATCTTGTTTGCCTGCCTATTCCTAAAATTTCAGAACGCATCGAAAAAGGTGAAATGGCCAGCGGTCTATGGCTTGGCGCTACATCACTGACTGGCGGCCTGTTAAATGCAGCTTCTATGACAAGTTAACCAATAAAGACTGTGCTGTTAATGCACAGCGGATATCTTAATTAATAACGCCTAATCGGAGAGAAAAAGATGAAATCCTGGAGTTCCAAATCAGCCGCTTTAATGGTAAGTGTTAGTTTATTGGCTCTAACCGCCTGTGAAGAACCTAAGGTAGATGCTTTTGTTTTTGAAAGCCTAGACCAGTGCAAAAGCGACCCGCTTGCATCCTCTGATCAATGCGATAGCAGCTTTGCTGAAGCACAGACCCAGCACGCCACTGTGGCACCCAAATATTCTTCCGCAGCAGATTGTCAGGCGGATTTTGGCACCGACAAGTGCGAAGAAGCTCCTTATAAAACATCAAACGGTGGATCAGTCTTCATGCCTTTAATGATGGGTTATATGATGGGATCGATGATGGGGGGACGCGGCGGCATGATGTCGCAGCCGCTTTATAAGTCGGCTCAAAGCCCAAATAGCTTCCGTACCGCTGAAAATCAAAATGTTGGCTCAAAAACGGGAGGGACTAAGGTCGCCCGGTCCGCTACTAACCGCCCAACTTTTAAATCCTCGACCCGCTCGCGCG
The DNA here is from genome assembly GCA_028825025.1 of Rhodospirillales bacterium. Classification (GTDB taxonomy): domain Bacteria; phylum Pseudomonadota; class Alphaproteobacteria; order Rhodospirillales; family Casp-alpha2; genus JABMNT01. Next base: position 2,441 of record JAPKAX010000106.1, read on the forward strand.
GCGGATTTGGATCATCCGGTAGCCGGTTTGGTTCCGCGGCCACTTAATTCATAAGCATTTCGCCAGCTATTTCGGAGCCCTCATGCAACGCATTCCCGTGACGGAACGACCCAATTTGGCGAACGCCGCTGCTGAGCACGAACTGGAATATAGTGCTGGCAAAGGCGTTACAGGTTGGGACGAAAGCGCCTATTACCAATTTACTCCCCAACAAATCGAAGAAGATATTGAAGGGCCCGCTGAAGAATTAGAGGACTTGTGTTTACAGGTTGTTGACCGCGCTGTGGAAAACGAGGAAGTTTTAAGCCGCCTTGGGATTGCTGAGCCGTTTTGGGATTACATTGCACAAAGCTGGCGTAATGGTGAAAAAAATCTATACGGCAGAATGGACCTTTCCTACAACGCAGATGGACCTGCTAAATTATTAGAATATAATGCAGACACCCCAACAGCTCTTTATGAAACAGCTGTGTTTCAATGGGAATGGTTAGAACAAGCCACAGAGCAGAAGTTAATTCCAGAAGGTTGCGATCAGTTAAACGATGTTCATGACAGCATCGTACAGGCTTTTCCGCACATGGGTATCGTGGACGTGGCTCACTTCGCCTGCAATCACGATATTGAAGATGATAAAGGCACACTCGATTATCTTGAGGAATGTGCCCGCGAAGCCGGGATTGATACGTGTTCCCTAGCGATGGCTGATATTGGTTCAGACGATCAGGGGCGGTTTACCGATCTTGATGAACGGGCGATTACAACGCTGGTCAAGCTGTATCCATGGGAATGGATCATGGCTGAAGATTTCGGGCGCCTTGTCCCCGCCAGTGGTGTCCATTTCATCGAGCCCCCCTGGAAGATGATCCTCGCGAACAAAGGTCTCTTGCCCTTATTGTGGGGAATGTTCGAAGGACATCCGAACCTACTGCCTGCGTTTTTCGAAGATGATCCCGCCGCCTCGACACTTGCAGAAACCGGCAGTTATGTCCATAAGCCCATGTTGTCCCGACAAGGGGCGAACATCGAGATCGTTGATGACGGAAAAACTCTTTTAAACACCGACGGGCCCTACGGTGACGATGCTCATATCTTACAAGGCTACCACCCCCTAAAAAAATTCGATGGCGGCTATCCGTTGATTGGATGTTGGATGGTTGCCAGCAAAGCGGTTGGATTGTGCATCCGAGAGGACAAAACATTGATCACCGGCAAAGAGGCCCGTTTTGTTCCTCATGTGATTCAAGGCTAACACACACGCTAGCGGATATGCGTTTCACACTACTTGTATTACTTAAATTTAAGATGGAAATAGGATTACAAAAATATGATTGGCGGAGATAGCTCAAAGAAAGATCAATACGGCATTGAGTTAATTCTCGATCTGCATGGGTGCGATGCGGCAAAATTTACGCGTTCAAGTATCACAGAATATTTCGAGAAGCTGTGCGTCCTTATCGATATGCAACGCGAAGATTTACATTTCTGGGATGATGTCGGTCTATCCGAAGAAGACAAACAAACTTCGCCGCATACCCAAGGCACATCAGCAGTCCAGTTCATTCTAACCAGCTCCATCGTCATCCACACACTCGATCAGTTGCAAGCCGTTTACATCAATATTTTTTCTTGCAAAGTGTATGATCCAAAAGTAGCAGAAAAATTTTCGGTTGAATGGTTTGATGCAACCGATTGCTCAGCCCGGTTTATAGATCGCGTTTAAGGGTAAAAAAATGCATCTAACTGAACGGCAAATCACAATTCCAGTATCGCCTGGGCATCTAAACATGCTTGGCAATATCCAAAGCGCAATCGAACGTGGGCTCAAGGAAGGCTCCGTTCCAGTGCGGTTTGCAGTGACGCGCACAGACGAAACTCATTATCAATGCGAGCTCGGTTTTCTTGAAGGACCAGAAGTCCAAGGCGTTGGCGAACTCAATTCCATATTTAGCTTTAACCGACGCAAGATTGAGCGAACAGATACTTTCAACGCGGCTTTCCTTGTACCAACAGGAATTGGAGCTGAAATCGGTGGGCATGCCGGCGATGCAACTCCGGCGGCTCGGGTACTTGCCCAAGCGTGCGACAGATTGATCACACACCCGAACGTCGTCAATGCATCCGACCTGAACGAAATGCCGGAAAACGCCCTTTATGTTGAAGGTAGCGCGCTTACGCGGGTTTTGATGGGAACCGCGGCTTTGCAACCCGTACGTTCGAACCGGGTATTGGTGATTATGGATGACCATGAGATAGAAATTTTTGCCAACGATACGGTTAATGCAGTCAACGCGGCGCGTGCGACTTATGGCTTCGATTGCGCCAAAATTGTTAAGCTAAATCCTCAACTCCGAATGACCGCAGAGTTTATGAAATCAGGCAGAGCAGCTGGTGAAGTCAAAGGGTTGGAGCGTGTTCTTTCGGTGTTGAACGAAAATGCGGGCACCTTCGACGCGGTCGCGATTGCTTCTGTTATCGATCTTGATCAAGAAACCCACGAACAATATTTTCATCTTGATGGGGAAATGATCAATCCTTGGGGGGGTGTGGAAGCAATGCTGACACATGCAATCTCCATGCTTTATGAAGTTCCCGCCGCACACTCGCCCATGCTTGAAAACAACGAAGTCGCCAATTTTAATTTAGGGTTGGTTGAGCCGCGGCTTGCTGCTGAAGCTGTGTCGCTAACCTTTGTTCAGTGCATGTTTAAAGGGCTACACCGCAGCCCGCGCATAATTACCGATCCTGAGACCATGAGGGAAGCCGGTTTGTTGACGGCCGCCGATATCTCTTGTCTCGTCATTCCAGATAAATGCGTTGGCCTGCCCACGCTTGCGGCACTGAAACAGGGGATCCCTGTTATTGCAGTGCGTGAAAATGATAACTTGATGGAAAATGACCTGCATGCCCTTCCTTGGGCACCGGGCCAATTACACATTGTGGAAAACTACTGGGAAGCCGTTGGCGTAATGACGGCGCTAAAAGCGGGCATAACACCGTCATCGCTGCGCCGCCCAATCGCATCAGCAAATGTAGAAAACAGAAATTTTGACTGATACGCCAAATATCGCGCCTGAACATTTGAAGGTCATTGATCAGACAAAACGTTTCCCAGACGACCCCAGCACTCACGCGCCCCTATATTGCTGCGTTAAGGTTCTTTGCGTGAAAGATCATTTAGTCGTTTGATGACAGAAAAATCTGCACGCATTTTGAGATTACTAGGCGCGGAAGCACGAACATTTAATCCGTCCAGTTTACCGTTACCAGATGATGTGGATGTGTCGCATCCAAACGTAACAGAACTGCGCGATTTGGTGACATGGAGCGGAGGTATGGCCTGGTGTTCTCCTGAGCGCAACGGCGCAATGACAGGGATTATGAAAATCCAAATCGATTGAATTCCATTGGCAACAGAAGCCGTCAGGCCAACGCAGGGCAAGACCCTCGCCGTCATGCAAATTTGGGGGGCCACAAAGTTTTAACGCAGTGAACCAATTGCGAATTCTGGGTCGCTGAATGCGGCTTTTAAAAATCCTAAATCAATCTTAAACACCAAAAGCTTTTCTAGAATTTGATGATGATGAGCGAATGGAGACTTCAGCTTATTACGATCAAATGGTTGATGTTATGGAAGAGCTCATGAAGCTCACTCTTCTGACCCGCGACCAAATACCCTATTTAGTGGACCGATATAGCGAATGACAAGTGTCTTCCAAGGAACTTTCTAAGCGTGTAAATCAGATAGGCAAACGCCCTTAATTCCCTTGCGCGCCTAAACTTCCATGTTTTATGATCACCCTTCTATTCGCAGATTAAACAGACAAGAACTAGGATTTTGAGGATGGGTAAAAACGCATTAATTATTGGCGCGGGGCATGGACTGAGCGCCTCCGTAGCCCGCTTATTCGCGGCTGAAGGTATGAAGGTCGGGCTTGTTGCTCGAAACACCGATAAGCTAGCTGCATTGGCAGATGAAATTGGAGCTCATACCTATTCCTGCGATGCAACAGACCCTGATATGGTATCTAATTTATTCAACGCATTTGATGCGGATATTGGGAGCCCAGATATCCTTGTCTATAATCCAAACGTTATGCTTCGTGGACCGATTACAGAAGTTGACCCCGTCGAGACAAAAAACTCAATTATGGTTTCCGCCTATGGAGCATTCCTAGCTGCTCAGCAGGCCGCGATACGGATGTTGAAGGCGGGTTCCGGAACGATGCTGTTCACGGGTGCGTCGGCTGGCATAAAGGGCTATCCAAATTCAGCTCCCTTTGCGATGGGTAAATTTGCGCTGCGTGGACTATGCCAAAGCCTAGCCAGGGAACTATCTCCTCAAAATATTCACGTCGCTCATTTCGTTATTGATGGTCATATACTGAATACGCAAGGTGATGCGGCCCACAGTGATCCAACATCGACACTTAATCCCGACGACATTGCTCAATCCTATCTTCACGTCGCCAATCAGAACCACAGCGCTTGGACATGGGAAATTGAATTGAGACCTTCTGTTGAGAAATTTTGAATTCACTCCATTGATAGTTGAACTTTCCTTATTAGAATTATAAATATATCATAGATTGGGGCAATTTTAGATAATTGGTATGAGCATGAGTTCAGAAATTTTGGTGCACGAGCGAGAGATCGCAAGTCATTTGATGTTACGTCACCCCATTGACGACCATCGCGCTTGGACGCGCTCGTCGCTGAATGCACAGACGGCGGTTGTCAAAATAGGTGCATCTGCCAAACAACAACTGGCGGCTATGGCTGCGGCTTTTAAAACCAACAAGCTGCCGATAACTGAACAATCTCTTGATATCAGTGCATGGCCTGAAATCGCAAAGCTCATGGGTAAGGTAAAAGCGTTGCTGGATATGGCACCGGGTTTTGCTGTTGTTGATAGCTTTGATTTGGATGAGGTTTCAAATGAAACCGCAAAGGCAATGTTTTGGGCTTTGGGCGGATGCATCGGGCGCCATGTGGCCCAGCGCTGGGATGGCAGCATGCTTTATGACGTATGTGACACGGGCCAGACTTTCGGATATGGCGTGCGAGGGTCGCATACGGCGGTGGAACTGGTTTTTCACACGGATAACGTTTCAGGCCTGTCGCGTCCTGATGTGGTCAGCCTTTTGTGTTTGCACCCAGCCAAGGAAGGCGGCCTCAGTCGGTTTTGTAGTCTTTATAGCTTACACAACCGTTTATTAGAACAAGCGCCTGACGCTCTGAAGCGACTATATCAACCAATACTGTTTGACCGTCAGGCCGAACACAACGTGGACGATGCAAAAGTGCTGTCAGCCCCCATGTTCCAGTGGGATGGAGTGCGCCTGAAAGGCCGGGCAAATGTGAACCTTAATCGCAAAGGGTATGCTGTCGCCGGAATTATTCCCGATGCGGAAACAGAAGCCGCTATAGCTGCCGTAGAACGTATTTCACAAGACCCCGAGCTTTGGGTTGAAGCCCCATTGAAACGCGGCCAGTTGCAGTTTTTAAACAATCGCGAAGTAGCCCATTATCGGAGCAATTTCATTGATTTTGATGAACTTGAAAAAAAGAGGCATCTTGTTCGTACTTGGCATCGCGATGCGGGCAGTGCTGATTACGACGGAATGACCACGTAGTCTCTCTGTATGTAACACATCACGCTTGCTAAAGCATTTCCAGATTTGAGGGCCCGCTTTGTGGGGGAAAGGCTGCATCAAGAAGCGCTAGATTTTGAGCATCTAATTTAATTTCAAGAGCCGCGGTAATCCCCCCATATGAGCGTGTACAGTACGATTGGCCTAACTTGGAGTGTAACGGTACTTTATAAAATTTATTTCCGCAAAATCAGCTCAAAATTGGTCATTTTGAAATCTATAAGCTATCCTTCTTTGATCAAATGATTATTCGCAAAGCTCATTCAATTTTGTAACCCTAATATTCCGGACAAATTACCTTTTACAGCGACTGTGAATGTATTTGCCTAACTAGTCTTTTTGGCCATATTACGGCTTAGGTACATATGTAGTTTACAGAAATTCGTATCGACTGATACTTCAATTCTTAACCACCTCAATAAGGAACGATGTTTAAATTTAAGAGATACATACAACGTTCAACTTGAAGCTACTCTTGCTGAGTGGCAGCGACACTGTGCTGCATAAATCCGACATATTATTGCCATAGTGAGGCTAGTTTTCATTCGACTGACAGCACTGAACATGGTTGTAATCAGAACTGCAATGTAAACCGGCAAAAGGACAACTCTCCGGAGCAGTCTCAAGTTCGTGTTTTTTTACAATCGATTGTTAATTAGCCGCTAAATATTTGTTGTGCAGAGGATGCACAACAGATATATAAACAGTACTTAATATATTTATAGGTTTCTCCATTTTACCCTCATGTGGGGGTGCTCTTTTGGTTCCTCGCTTGATACGTTGATAAAATTGATTCTGCGTGACTAGTTTCGCCCAAAAAACATGCAGTTTGTATAAATACTAAGGACACGAAGACAATCAATAGGTAAATATACTTGGAGCATGGTTTATTGTTTGAAACACAAATATTACCCCTCAATGTAGGAACAACGACAATCACATCGTCTGGTTCTGTTGTCTCAGTCCTAGAAGCGGCTGGTGTTGAGCAACTCACACTCGGCTCTGACCCTTGGTTTTTGCGAGCTGAGTTCGAGCGCGAGGGCTCTGATTTGCATTTGACCGGACCTGAAGGGCAAGAACTCATTGTCCATGACTTCTTTGACCAAAACCCACCACCTGATATAGCCACATCAGAAGGAGTTGTATTGAAAGGCAGCGTTGTGACGCAGCTGGCCGGACCGTTGGCACCAGGGCAATATGCGCAAGCCGCCCCTAGCGGGTCTACGGAGTCCATTGGTCGCGTTGAAACAACCAGCGGTTCCGTTAATGCAACACGCGCCGACGGCACTGAGGTGACACTATCCCAGGGAGATGCCGTATTTGCTGGAGATGTTTTAGAAACCGGCGTAGGTGGAACTGTCGGCATTGTCTTTGCAGATGAAAGTGTTTTTTCTCTTGGCGAAGAAGGCCGTATGACCCTGGACGAGTTGGTTTATGATCCGGGCGAGCAGTCTGGAGCAATGAACGTATCTATGCTTCAAGGAGCATTTACTTTCGTTAGTGGCCAAATTGCGAAGGCAGACCCTAATGCTATGCTTATTACGACGCCAACGTCAACGATTGGTATACGCGGTACTATAGGCGGTGGTAGTGTCGATCCTAGCGGTGTCACAACGGCCGTTCTTTTGCCCGAAGCCTCAGGTCTGGTGGGTGAAATGTTCATCGGCAACAACAACGGCACTCAAACTATTAATTTACCCGGCCAGGCAATTAACATTGCAAGCCTTGATGCTCCGCCGTCACCGCCGTTCGTGATGTCGCCTCAGCAAATGGGACAAACCTTTGGCGCAGCTCTTAATGCTCTTCCCAATGTAGCAGAAGTAATTTCACAAGAACTTGTCCAAGGGGCGGAAGAAGGTGTCCAGCAACAACAAGAAGCGGAAACCGCAGCTGAGGAAGCAGAGGTCGCCCAAACAGAAGCGGAAGCAGAGGTTGCAACCGCTGAAGCAGCCGAAGCCGAAGTCGCTGCAGAAGCCTCCGCTACCGCAGAAGCTGAAGTCGTAGCAGAGGCCGAAGCCGCTGCTGCCGCTGCTGAAGCTGATGCCGCCGCCTCGGAAGCCGCAACTTTGGAAGCCGAATCCGTGCTTGCAGCTACTGAAGCCGAAGCCGCCACAGCCGCCGCCGCCGAGGCAGCAGCAACAGCTATATCTCCTGAGGAAATAGCCGATGCGCAAGTTGCCGCGCAAGAAGCCGTCGCGGCGCAAGAAGTTGCAGACGCGGCGATCGAGCAAGCCGAAGCACAAGGAATTGTCGCGGCACAGGCCGAAGATGAAGCAGCACAATCATTTGCTGCCGCTGAAGTGGCCGCCGCAGCGACCGCTCAAGCGGAAGCCGAAGTTGCTCAAGCTGCGACTTCAACCGCGAACGCACAGTCAACCCTTGCTTCAGCATCGGCTGAAGTCGCGCAGGCATTTTCTAGTGTATTAGAAACGAGTGCCTCTGGTGCAGTAGCTGTGGCAGCTGGCGCAGCTGGGATTGAAGTTGCGGGTTCGGCCGCCATTCAACAAGCTAAGCAAGATATATTGTTGGCGACAACTTTGGCTGATGAAGCTATCGCAGCCGTATCAGCCAGTCAAATCCTTGAGGACGAAGCTAATCAGAACGCGCAAGTGGCTGCTGATAAAGCTGACGAAGCCATTAGTAACGCCCCCCCAATTACTGACGAGGAGCTTGGCGGTGAGCCTGGCGGTGAGCCTGGCGGTGAGCCTGGCGGTGAGCCT
>JAPKAX010000353.1 GCA_028825025.1 Rhodospirillales bacterium
GAAAAATGTCTGTAGGTGAACAGATCCCAATCAAAGGACTAACAGCTAAAGCCTATGCCGAACGCCATATTATATTCAAACAAGCGGGCATGGATGACATAATCACGAAACCTTTTACGGAAGAGCGATTAAGGAGCGCGCTTGGACAATTCAAATTGTTCCCCCTAAAAATAGAAACATAAAATAAACACTCGTTTTAAATATTAAACAACTTGAGGCATTTAAAGATATTTTTCCATCTAAGAAATTAAAAGAATTATTGGATGCAGCATTGGAAACGAACCAAATACGCCTTGGAAAATAATGGCTGCTATAAAAAAAGACTATCTTGTCGCTATTAAGGTTGCTGCTCATTCGATCGTTGGCGTAAGTGGATCATTGTTTGCTCCTGTTCTTTCAGATCAAGCCCTCAAACTTGAAACCAATACGGAAAGCGTAGAGCAGGTTTTGATGCAAATGCCCAAATTTAAACAAACAGTCAAAGCAACGATTGCTTGGTTGCAGGCAGTATCTGACGCGCTTGGTTGAATAAGCTTTATTTGTACTTTTTAGCCCGTAAAACGTGACTTTACCGATGCCATTCGCTAGAAGAATCTGATGAAAAATGAATTACATGCTGACCGCATTTTAATCGTCGATTTTGGCTCACAAGTCACTCAGCTGATTGCCCGCCGGGTTCGTGAATCAGGTGTCTATTGTGAAATTCACCCGTTTAATGCTGTAACGGCCGATATGGTTCGCGCATTCGATCCAAAAGGTATCATTTTATCTGGTGGCCCGGCCACAGTAACCGAGGCAACAACACCCCGCGCACCCGATGAGTTGTTCGAAATGAACTTGCCCGTATTTGGGATTTGTTATGGTGAACAAACAATGGTTTCTCAATTGGGTGGTGCTGTAACGCTGTCTGATGAGCGCGAATTTGGTCGTGCTCATGTGGATATAACAGACGATTGCGTACTTTTTGAAGGGGTTTGGAAATCCGGCGAAAACCATCAAGTTTGGATGAGCCATGGGGACCGTATTGACCAGTTGCCCAATGGCTTCCGCGCTGTTGCAACAACCGAAAGCGCGCCTTTTGCGGCGATTGCAAACGATGACAAACAGTTTTATGCCGTCCAGTTTCATCCAGAAGTCGTCCATACCCCAGATGGGGCTAAATTAATTTCCAACTTCACCCATAAAGTTTGTGGATGTGGCGGAGATTGGACCATGTCTGCGTTTAAAGATGAAGCCATACAGAAAATCCGCGATCAAGTTGGCTCAGGACGCGTTATCTGTGGCTTGTCAGGTGGCGTTGATAGCTCTGTTGTTGCCGTTTTATTACACGAAGCCATTGGCGATCAGTTGACGTGCGTATTTGTCGATCATGGCCTAATGCGGATGAATGAAGCAGATGAAGTGGTCACATTGTTTAAAGATCATTACAAAATCCCACTTGTCCACAAAGACGTTTCTGAAATGTTTATTGGCAAGCTTACTGGCGTTAGCGACCCAGAAAAGAAACGAAAAATCATCGGCGGATTGTTTATCGATGTTTTCGAAGCGGAAGCCAAAAAAATTGGTGGTGCCGATTTCCTTGCTCAAGGGACCTTGTACCCCGATGTCATAGAAAGTGTCTCCTTCACGGGTGGCCCTAGCGTGACAATTAAATCTCACCACAATGTAGGTGGCTTGCCTGAACGCATGAACATGCAGCTGGTTGAGCCTTTGCGCGAACTGTTTAAAGATGAAGTCCGCGATTTGGGCCGTGAATTAGGCCTGCCCGATAGCTTTGTTGGCCGCCACCCCTTCCCTGGGCCCGGCCTTGCGATCCGTATGCCCGGAGCCATTCAACCCGAAAAGCTAGATGTGTTGCGCAAAGCCGATGCTATTTACTTAGATGAAATTAGGAAGGCCGGGCTTTATGATGAAATTTGGCAAGCTTTTGCAGTTTTATTGCCCGTTCAAACCGTAGGCGTTATGGGCGATGCCCGAACCTACGATAATGTATGCGCGCTTCGAGCCGTGACCTCAACCGATGGTATGACGGCGGATGTTTACCCGTTCACGCCTGAATTTTTAGGCCGCGTCAGCAACCGGATCATCAACGAAGTTCAAGGCATTAACCGCATTGTTTACGATTGCACCTCAAAACCACCAGGAACGATTGAGTGGGAATGATGTCTAAAACGTAAGTATTTGTTTATAAACAGTTTTTATGAA
>JAPKAX010000107.1 GCA_028825025.1 Rhodospirillales bacterium
AAATCAATATCGACTGTAAGCCCTAGCTTTTTTTCCCAACTAATTGGGGCTTTTTTCAACAAAGGTTTTGCTTATTCATTCATATGGCTCCTACCCCTCGGATTACTCGGTATAAAACAGGTTCCGAAGAACTGGCTGTTTGCCTCTTTAACCGCAACAATATTTGCTGTTGTGCTTACTGTCCTTGCCAGCTCCGAACATAATATGGATAATATTGGACGACCATTGTTTAGTACTATTGGCCCCCTACTTCTTTTTGGCAGCACAGCTTTTTTGTGGAAATTGTTTGATCTTGAGCAGTCAGAAACTTAATTATTTTAAATTGTATAAAATGTCTAACGTCAGCGCCTATGGCACCAATTAATCGTATTTGATAAGAGAGAGTTTCTGGCTCATCGTAACCACATAGGAGTTATGAATGAGACAGGATATCAAAACCCGGGGGACGTCCTCGGAGAAACCGGTCAAAGATATCCCCCGCGCGACCCGCAAACAGTATTTAGCCGAAGAGAAAATCCGCATTATTTTGGATGGCCTCCGCGGTGAGGTGTCGATAGCCGAACTATGCCGACATGAAGGCATCGCACAAAGTTTATACTACAGCTGGTCTAAAGAGTTTTTGGAAGCCGGTAAAAAACGCCTTGCTGGTGACACGGCTCGATCCGCTTCAACTGGTGAAGAGAGGAGTCTCCGCCGTGAAGCCCAGCAGCTTAAGGAAGCCTTAGCCGAACAGATGCTGGAAAACCGCTTGCTTAAAAAAGCATTATCGCAGATGGGGAGGATATCGAATGAGATATCCTGCTTCAGAAAAACTTGAGATTATCAGATTGGTTGAGCGATCTCATCTACCCGCCAAGCGGACATTGGATAAACTGGACATCCCGCGCAGAACCTTTTACCTTTAGTATGATTGCTATCAAACCGAGGGACTTGAAGATCGTTCGCCCATGCCGTTGCGCGTCTGGAACCGCATTCCCGATAATATCAGGGCGCGTATAGTTAAACTTGCTCTGGATGAACCTGAGTTATCACCGCGGGAGCTGGCGGCACGCTTCACCGATACTGAGAGCTACTTTGTCTCTGAGGCTTCGGTCTATCGTTTACTTAAATCACATGATCTGATTACCAGTCCGGCACTCATTGTTCTCAAAGCGGCCAATGAGCTCAAAGATAAGACTACGGCGATCAATCAGCTATGGCAGACCGACTTTACTTACTTCAAGGTCATTGGCTGGGGCTGGATGTATCTGTCGGCCATCTTGGATGAACCTGAGTTATCACCGCCTGGAAGCTCTGCACTACAATGAAGGCCAAGGATGTGACCGATACGCTGCAACTGGCTTTGCAAGCCTCTGGTTGTGATCAGAACAGTATGACAAACAGACCCCGCCTGTTATTTGACAATGGTGCCAGATATACCGTTGGGGAACTGGCCGAGTGGTTAAAAGGCAAGGGTATGAACCATGTCCGTGGTGCGCCGTATCATCCTCAGACCCAAGGTAAGATTGATCGATGGCATCAGACTTTGAAGAACAAAGTCCTGTTGGAAAACTACTTCTTCCCTGATGACCTGAAAGCCAGGATCGGCACCTTCGTCGATCATTACAATCACCAGCGTTATCATGAAAGCATTAATAAACTCACTCCTGCCGACGTTTACTTCGGAAGGGGCCAAGCTCTTTTAAATCAACAAGAAAGGATTAAACGAAAGACAATTGAAACCAGGCGCTTGCATCATCGCAAATACGCCGCTTAGTATAACAAACCAGATGAGCTAGAGGCTCCACTATATCAAATCAAAGTCTGGGCCAAAAACTCTGACGACGGACACCCTTCTCTTTATTAGCTGGGGCGTTGTCAGTGATTTTCAGCTGTGGTTTAAAGGTGGAATAAAAAGTGCTGGGTTGGCACTGTTTTTGTCAAGTATCATGATTGGAGGATTTGGTGTCATTGCAGATCAGTTAGCACTTTTGAGACGGCGCACAGGTAGCTAATATTTCTGCTATCGAATGTTTAAATCAATACACCGTCGCAGAATGATACGCGCTCGACATTTAAAAAAGTTGTATAAATTGCTGCGACTGGGTAGTGAGAAAGTTACATGTGAGTGTTTTGTGACAGTATCGTTTAATAAGCAACAACGGTAGAAATAATCAGGGTAAATAAAGTAATTCTGACGCCCTCAACTGATCAACATTCAACACCTTCAAGTCGCAATGAACTAAGCGTGACAGCAATCATTCTGATCTAACGTAATTTCAGCCTAAAGCTATGTTCCCGCAAATCTACCACGATTATAAATCATTTTTAGTCCTGTATATGGAGTCACATAAATGAAGATTACGAAGGAACCAGATGATAACTGGGTGGAAAATCATCGGGCGATATGGAGTAGAAAATCCGGATTACGAGATTATTATCAAACACAGATTTTTGACCAAATTATTTCTGAAATGAATGACGGCGCAACTCTTCAACTTGGGACAGGTCCAGGTCTTTTTGCCCGTTACCATCCCGGTATGGTTAACAGTGACATCACCAATCATGACGGGGTTGATATGGTTGCGGACGTACACAGCCTTATGATTGAGGATGCCTCTTTTAACAATGTTGTCGGGGTAGATGTTTTCCACCACTTCGCCAGTCCAGGTCTTGCGTTGAGAGAATGTTCACGAGTTCTTCGCCCGGGTGGAAAGATTATCTTGGTGGAACCATGGGCCGGTCCGATTGGATGGCTATTTTACAAATACATCCACCATGAGGACTGCGCCGAAGTCCCAGACCCATGGAACCAGGCATTTCCCAATGGTAAAAATCCCATGGACGGTAACGGCGCGATTCCCGCAATAGTGCTTCACAAGAGAGCTTCTGAGCTCATAAACTATGCCCCCAACCTACGGATATTAAAAGTACGGTACTTTGGTGTCTTGTCTATTATTCTAACAGGAGGATTTCAGGATATTGGCCTGCCAGCCCCGTTTACGCGGTTTTTATACAAGCTAGAGAACCGGCTTCCCCAGCCTGTTTTAAAGTTTTTCGCGCTCCGATCTATTTATGTTCTTGAAAACCGCCCACCTTATTGATTTGTTGGGTGGGAGAGATCGTCCTACAGCAATGACTTCTCTACTCCGGAGCCCCTACCAATCCAGAAGTTCGTTTGGCAATTTAGCTACTATCTCCATGTATCCCCACCGGTTTCATTTTGCTGTCATATAAAATGTATGAACTAGTATAGTAACCAGATCAATATGGGGAGTATATCAAAGTCGGAAATATCCCTTAAATTAACCATAAGGCTGGGCCCTATGAATGAGATTATTTCCACCAGATAGAACTAATTTTGAGGTTTCCGAAGCATATTTATATAATTACTCAAAAAAGGTAATCCAGCTAAGCCCGGCAGAATATATCGTAATGTCAACATTAAGCCCAACGCAGCACCTGCGGGGGCTGCCATGAAGGGCGCGAAAAGATACATGGCCGCAGCATCCCGGGTTCCGACGCCAGCGAGCGTCAGTGGGGCAAGTCCCGCCAGTAGTGCCAGAGAAGAAAGGCCAAGGCTGCTCAACAGGGGGACCGGCGCTTGTAAAGCTGCAGCTAACAACCAGATTTGAAGCAAATGTAAAAACCAGATAAACAAAGTCACTCCAACAATGTTTATGACGGCACTTTTAGAGCGCCAAAAAAACCCATAAACTTCTGCCCATGATTTGCGCAGGTTCTCAAATTTATCCACAAATGACGCCGGGGCAATTTTTGAGACAAGGCGGAGGAACCAATCAGCGAAAGAAAGCGATGATAGCATTAAAATTCCGAACCCAAGGCCACCCCCAACTGCGAATGCCAAAAGAATAAAAAGCTCATCGTCCCCCGCGTAAACAACAAGCCCTAATAAACACCAGGTAAGAAGCCCCAATAAGTCGCACGCTTTCTCGAACACCACCACAGAAACGGCGAGCGACCCCCGCATACTCAAGGCATCGCGCATAAAGACACTTTTCAACATATCTCCCATTTTAGACGGCAAGATAACGTTCATAGTTGATCCAGCAAGAATGAGTTTTGTCGCCAAACCTAATGTCGGTTTATTTTCACCGCTTAGTAACATGCTAAATCGCAAGGCGCTTAAAAGCGTGGTTGGTATTAATATCAGCAGCGCGCCAATAAATACCGGTACATCAACCTGGACCAAAGCATCCTTAATATTAATGATGTCAATTTTCCAATATATGACGCCAAGGATCAGTAAGCTAACGCCAAGTGAGATCAATAACTTCGGGGAAAAGGCCTTCATTAGGAAGCCTTATTATCGGAGATTTTCCGAGTTAATTTCAGGGATTCGCCACTTTTAAGAATTTGAGCTTGCCCCGTCAAATCCTGCCATGGCTGCATTTGCGCGGTCTGAAACGTCCGGCTCATAACTACGTAAATGGATGTTTGGTCAACACCTAAGGCAACACCAGCGACGTTGTCCCAAGATTCAGCACTCAGTTCATCCCCAACCGTAAGAGCGTCATCCTTCCAAACAAAAGACCGTTTGAACGTGTAAGGTGCCGTCCTTTTCCCGGTGATCAGCATGCGTTGTAATAATCGCCGGATCAGGTTTGGGAAAAACCGCCCAACCGTATACATAACTCCACGCAGCCCGATCAAGTTAAACGTCGTCATCCGAGTTTGTTTCGCCCACCCAAGCGAGCCATCAACAGTAATCACATCGTCATCAAAATGCAGTGTATAGTCATCAACCAAATGGCCAACGGCATTGCGCACCGGAGATTCTGTCGTTTGAACGGAAAATTGGGTATCTGAACCGACCTGTTTATCCCCACAAAAAGCCTTAAACACCCCTCCTTTGTTCAAGGCTGCATACAATGTCGTGTCCCCTCGTCGCTCTACCAATAGCTTAGCAATGGGGAAATAAGTGCGGCCTTGGGAAATGTTCTGAGGTTCTGGTCGATCCGGATCAAAATCTTGCCACGCGAGCAAGTAATTCCACGTATGATGTCCAATAATATGATCATCTGCGTAGCACGGCCCCCGCCCTTCCCTAAGCCCCTCCAAAAACAGATCATTAATGGTTAAAGCTTCTGGAATTTTCCAGCCAACCAACTCGAACCCGTGTGGGAAAAAATTATAGGTATTGCGGCTGCCGTACTCCCCCCCAAACGAGCCGTCAGGGTGGATAAAATAAGCAGCAAACGTGACTGCCGCCTTAAGGGCTTTGGTTAATTCCGGAGACGGGTTGATTTGATCAATACGAGCCAAAATTGAAATCGTTAGGGTCAAATATCCCGGATCGCAGCCTTCATATTCCCAAAACCATCCTTCGTCCGTTTGCCACGACAAAACTTGAGACAATCGTTCAGTTGCACTTTTTTTCCAACGATTGGAACCCAAGGCCTGCCCCGTTAGCTCCAAACACAAGGCGATCAATGCCTGATGGTTTGAGAGCCGTCCGCTCTCTTGATGACTGGCCAACCAATCGGCACGCTTTTCAAAAAAGGCCAGAGCGACGGAGTTATCAAGCTCAACAATCCGGTACGCATCCAAGCACGCCAACAGGGAAAACGCTACGGCGCCCCCTGCCCGTTCGAACGGAAAGTAATCATCACATGAGCCATCTGCATGTGCACTTTTAGCCGCATATAGAATACCCGCTTCAACCCATTCTTTGATTGAGGCTTGTTGATAGTAAGGATTACCCGGAATATTTAGGGAATGTGCTAAAGCCAGCGGCAGAACAAATTCTTGCGCCATACCACTTGGAAAATCAATGATACGATAATGCCAATAATTGCGATCGAAGCAGCCATAGGTCGGGCTATGGCGATTGCGATCAAGTAGCGTCAGTATCGTCGGTATTTGTTGAAGGGCTTCATGAGCAAGAATATCCCGCTCTGCTCCCCCCGAGACTTGAGCGATCATGATTTATCCGTGGGTTTTGAGCTAAGGCTATCTTTGCGGGCTTTATATTGTAAATCCTCAAGCAATAATCGATTGACTGCAACAAGGTCCGCCAGAAAGCCAAACATCCAGAGCTGAAAGCCTGCCAATGTTAATATCGCCGCTAAAATCAAGCTTGGAACATGTGTCCTGCCAGGTTCCGGAAAATAGGCAAACAGGATTAGCCAGCGAACACCCAGCACAATACCAAGTGCCAGCGGAATGGTTCCAAGCCAAAGGAAAAATCTGAGCGGGCGATAGACAATGAAAATCCGAAAAATCGTCACTAGAGATCGAAAGACGTAAGAGCCCATGCTTTTGGCCAGTCGCGACGGCCTTAAATCTTCATTGACCCGTATTGGCACAGACAAGATAGTCATGCCCTTTTGACCAGCCTGAATGATCGTCTCGTGCGTATAAGTGTATTCGCTAAATACGTTAAGCCGTAACGCCGCATCGCGGCTAATAGCCCGAAACCCACTGGGTGCATCGGCGATATCGGTGCCGCTGGTCGAACGAACCACCCAGCTTCCAAGTTTTTGCAAGAACTTCTTCAAGGACGAAAAATGTGCGATGTTTAAGATTGAGCGGGCACCAATAACAATATCACCTTGTTCCTCCAAAATAGGAACAACCAGCTTCACAATATCGGCGCCATTGTATTGGTTATCTGCATCCGTATTAACAATAATGTCGGCGCCGGCAGCTAAGGCGGCATGCAAACCAGCCATAAAGCCTTTGGCTAATCCCTGATTACGAGGGAAGTCGACGATATGTTCAACACCATGATCACGCGCCACCTGAACCGTATTATCGGTACTGCCATCATTAATGATCAGGCGCTCAATGACATCAATTCCATCAATCTGGGTCGGTAATTCAGCCAAAGACAACCCAAGGGTCTGTTCCTCATTAAAACAAGGGATTTGGATAATCAACTTTGTCACTACGCTCGTCTTTCATGCTCGATAAAGATCAATATATATTGCCGTACAGACAGCAACAGCACTCTATCAAATAAAACCGATAATTGTCAGTCCCAAATTGACCTTAGTTGTTCTTATCATAGGGGCAAGATACCGCATCAAGGCGCCACACATCAAACATAAGCTGTCGATTACCCAATAATGATAGTGTTCGGGATGTTCGCCATGGCGTTTGAATTTCTTTCATATGCTCAAGACAACCTACTCCAGCGAGTTCAGTGATTGCCGAATCTACAGACGCGGTTCCTTGGCTCATGGATGTTGGACGGTCAGTCAGGATGTGTGAAACTCTCAAATCGCGCATTTGTCTCCAGAACGTCCTCGGCTCAACACGCCCAACCCGCGCTTCAATTAATTTCTGAACTCTCGGAAAAGCGAAATATGATGCAGGGCGCACATAGTACCGGAAAGCCCGATAGGTCAGTAATACTTTATCAATACCATCTTGCTGATTAAGCCAGGCAACCGCAGGATATCCGTTGACGTTATTTGTAAGGAACGCTTCCCGATCAAATCCACTCATTGCATAAGCGATATAAGGCCGCGCAAAGAATCCAACTACGCCCATATTGACCGCCAGCGATAAAACCATTGCCAAACCAATGGGTAAGCGCAAATGCGGCCAAGCCTCAATCGCCTTCGCAGAACCTACCGCCAAACAGATCAAAACAATTGGAAGGATAGGGAGTAAGTGGCGCACCTTGGGGATGCCACCAAAGCCCAACCAAAGAACATAAAACAAGGCAATCATTAAGGCCACAGGAGCCAATGAACTCCCCCTAATTTTATGCCGTTGATACCACGACCCGACTAGAGCAAACGGAGCAATCATTAAAAAGTACGGGCCAAGGCCTACCCGTCCGGCCTCCATGGCAAAAGAGGGGAAAAACGTGGCCGCAATAGGGTAGGCCAACCATCGCTCCCACCAACTGATTTGATCGTTACGAAAAGCCAAATAGTCCTTCATGTAAGCGGCATAATCAGCGTCCCAAAATGCGCTATCCTCAAGGCCCAAGGCCGAAAACAGCACTGGGAATACAGGATTACCCGTATGATACGCATTCCAACCATACCATTGCCCACCAATAACCAACGCGGTTACACCGCAAATGATGCCATTTCTAAACCAATGACGTCCGCTGAAAATCAATAGAGAAATCCCGGCAGCAGCAACAAACAGGAGCCCCGTATATTTGCTAGCTGCATATAGCCCTGCACCCAATCCAATTAGCAAGACAGGCCCAAACCGCGGATTGCCCTTTAGCTCCACCAGTCCAAACGCAGCGATAAGTACAAACATCGCCAACCGTGGCTCTATATGTCCAGACCCTGCTCCATAAAGCATGGCCGGTAGTGTCTGAAACAACAGAAGCAAGGCAAGGCTCCAGTGACGAGAGAGCCACCGACGGCTAAACGCAAACAACAAAAACCCCGGTGCCCAACCACTAACAAACGTCCACAACGTAAGCGCCGTATCCTCACTCCCGCCGAGCAAAAGAACCGCCACATAGGTCATTTGTACTAAAAGCGGAACGGCTCCATCTAATGCACGCGGCACAAAAAACAGACGGCCTTCTTCTATAAATTGTTTAGGCAACTGGAAATGATAAGCCAAAGAATCCGCTTCGACCGGTGGTGCCAAGGCTTCTAAGAAATCAACTGCCATAGCGACGACAACCAACCCCAACAACACACATTCCAAAGGAGACAACTTAATTGGTTTAAAACTAGGGAGATACTGTCTCCGCAAAAGCACTAAGGCCGATATAAATAAGCAACAAACAACCCATGCGGTTAGTTGAGAATACAAATTAACTGTACCTAACCAAAAAAACAGCCCCCCCATAAACCCAAACCCGACAGCAAAGGATAGGCTTATTTTTTCGACATACGACCGTTCGCTCAAAAGTCGAAGAATAGATAACAGCATCGTACCCGCCCCCATGCAGGCAAGTATCAATATTGTTGGCGCAACAAAAGCCATCCTATGAAGCAGCCCACTTGGCCAATGCCATAATAATTGATTTGAATTGCAACATGTACATTCCAAAAATCACAAAAACCCATACACTTGCTATGAACAGAATTGGTGTCGCCGAAATACTTCGCATTACGAAGAGCAATCATAGTTGAAACTTTTTGTAATGTATGAAGCCCCAGCCATCAAAACTATTGGCCCCATAATATTAAACAAAAACAAAGCCCCTCCCGTCGTTATTATCGAAGCCCACAACCAATTTCTAGGGAGGGCGGGAGAGGAAAATGGACTATTTATATTATTTTCAGGCAACCTATTTACTCCATTGAAGTTCGCGATTAGTAGGCATTAGAATTAACTGAATGACGAAGGATTAATTGAGTTCATCTACCCCCTTATCAGCCTTCGCAAGATTGACTATATTAGTGCCGTGATACCTACATTTTTTATCTTTGATAATCAAGTGCTCAAAGGCGTGTGTAAGAGTTCAGATGAACTGAGTTCCTAGTTTTATCCAATGAGTGGTAGGTTCTTATTTTAGATACGTAGGTGCCAGAAAATAAAATTCCCGGCCCCGTTTTGCAGAACCATATACTATATTTCGGTAACGTCCTCGAATAATGGTGACGGATCCAACAGCGGCTAAATGGGCCTTATCCCGTTCACCAAATGATCGAAAACTATCTTCGGGGTTACTGCTGTTGTCGATGTCGCATAAATAGTTTCGTGGTATAAACGAAGGATTATGTCTCAATCGATCTGAATAACAGAGAATTTTTTGAAACTCCCCATTTTTTTACCCATTTTTGCGATCTGTTGATCCGGTATTTGAAAGTCAACGATGAGAATGTTGGCTTTAGTTGATTTTGCTAAGGCACTCATTTTAGCTATTTTCTTGCTGATTACACGCTCCGATCTTATTTGATTTATAGCATGTCTGATAGCTATCCATTCTGCTAACAAACCATTATTGTTATGTAAAATATGATTGATGTCTGTAAATTAATGAACAACCGGTTTGAAGGCGTAATATCAGGTGGCTTGGACAAATTCGACATTATAATAAGCCCTATGGTATTTTCCTAAAATTGGAAAAACCAGTGATCCATGTGGACGTTCAGTTTTCAAAAATTCAAGTACCGGCAAATCAAATTTCATATGTTCATTCTCACATAAAAATCGTCCGCTGCTAAAACAGCTCCCAGTATCACGAAAAGGAATTGATCCAGGTCGGTTTAATCCCAACCATAAAAAGGAAAGCGCCCCGACCACACTGACAGCTGTCAACCGGCTGCATCTTTCAAACCAAAGACTTGTTCCCCAAACGGCTAAGATAAGCATAAATGGTACAATCAACCTAAAGCCTCTAATCAGATCGTGAAATAAAGGGAGACACTGAGTTGCTTTACTGTGTATTTCATCGACCCACCCAATGGTAAGATTAGAAATAAGCAGGGCTTCATCTGTAATAATTATAAACCCAAGATCTTTCCGATGGGATTTTATACAAAAGTATGAAGCAACTGCACCTAAGAGAGACCACGGAACAAGGAGGTAGCGAAATATCGAGCTTTGTGTATATATATAAAACGTCTCGAAGGTGTTTAAATAGCTACCACCCAAACCAGTCCGGGGACCCCCCTATCCTCTGAAATGCAAAAGCAGCTGAACTTAAAGGTCAAATATCGCGAATCGTTCAGGCCCTTCGCGCCATCAGTTTTACGTGAAGACGTATCGGATTGGTTCGATATCGATAGCGACAGCCCCTACATGCTGATCGTTTCGGATGTGAAAGAAGGACACAGACGCCAAATGACCGATGAAGAGAACGCGCTGTTTGGGATCGACAAACTGAACGTGCAAAGATCC
>JAPKAX010000354.1 GCA_028825025.1 Rhodospirillales bacterium
ACTTTCCTGAACCAGAAGGACCACAGACCACGATCCTTTCACCCTGATTGACCGTCAAATCAATATCACGCAAAGCATGAAAGGATCCAAACCACTTGTTCATGCCTTTAATTCCGATTGCAATCTCATTAGAAGCTTCAATTTTTACATGTTCGTTCATTTGGAAAGCCTTTTCCTAACGGTTACTAGTTTCAAGTTGGCGCTCCAACCATTGAGAATATTTGGACACGCTAAAGCAAACTACGAAGAATATCGCCGCCGCCGCCCCGAACAGTTCCCAGTAGACACCGTTCCATGCGGTTGACGATAAAATTGGGCCCCGAATCATACCCACAAGATCAAACATAGAAATAATCGATACCAAGGTCGTATCTTTCAACATGCCAACGGACACATTAACAATTCCAGGTATTGAGACCTTTAATGCTTGGGGAAGTATAATCAAACGCATTGACTGAGCATAATCCAAGCCCAAACTGTTGGCTGCCTCAGATTGGCCAGACGGCAAAGCAGCAAGGCCTCCGCGCACAACTTCAGCAATATAAGCGGCGTTGAAAAACGTCATCATCACGATCACGCGTAGGATCAGATCAACACTCGTATCAGGCGGAAAGAAAAATGCCAGAATAACATTGGCCACAAACAATAACGTAATCAGGGGCACACCACGAATAAATTCAATAAAAAGAACACAAATCCATTTGATTATTGGCATATTGGACTTACGCCCCAAAGCTAGCACAATACCAAGCGGTATAGACAAAGAAACTGCGATAGTGCCTAATAAGATGTTAAGCATAAAGCCGCCCATATCACGGGATGGAACGGCTTCCAGCGCTAAAAATGTTTCGTTTTCCTCAACCACATATCCACTCAATACCCAGAATATAGTGGCCACAATCACGCCAACAATCGCTCCTAACGCAAACGCATTAGTCGAAAAACGACGAAAACAATATACACCAACTGCAAAACCAAAAAACGCCATAATCGACACAAGAGGAGTACCGCCCCAAATCAACCAATAAGCTAGAAATGGGTAAATTAGGCTAAAGTTTAAGAGCTGACGGGGCAGCTTGCGAAACAAAACCGGTGCCAGGGCAAATAACATTAAGATGACTGCGGTATTTGGCCGCCAATATTCAGTAGAGGGATACTTAAAACCATAAATAAGTTGCGGGAATCGTTCTTTAAGCACCGCAAAGCAGGCGCCGGTCGCACCGTCCAAAATATCATAACATTCACGAACGGAATCAGCATTCCAAACGCCATTTATAAACCAAGGCGCAATGCCCGCTATAATTGAATAAATCACCCAAAGTGAAAGAAGCGTCATAATAACATTAAAAGGGGATGAAAACAGATTTTCTCTAACCCATTTCACCAAGCCTCTTTCAGTTATCGGAGGCACTTGTTCTTCAATCAATTCATGGCGAACGAACGGCGCATTATTTTTAGCCATCGTCAACGTTCCTTCAACATGATGCTACGGTTGTAAATATTCATAATCGCCGAGATGCCCAGACTAATTATCAAGTAAAATAGCATAAGAAGTAATATAGCCTCAATCGCGCGCCCAGTTTGGTTCAATGTAATGCCACCCAATGTTGCGGTAATGTCCATATATCCTACAGCAAGCGCCAGTGAACTATTTTTGGTAATATTAAGATAAAAAGATATCAGCGGCGGGACTATTACACGTAAAGCCTGCGGAAGAACCACTAAATTCATAACCAGATTGGTCCGCAGCCCAAGCGCAGCTGCGGCCTCAGTTTGACCTTCATTTACAGACAAAATACCAGCCCTGACAACTTCGGCGATAAATGCTCCCGTGTAAATTGACAGCGCAAACCAAAGCGAGATCAAACCCCCTCGAGCATAAATACCTCCCTTGAAATTGAAACCTTTCAATTCTGGGTATTCAAGTCCAATCGGACTGCCTGACACATAAAAAATTATCACGGTTGGAATGAAAAACAAAGTAACGCTTGGCCACAGCGTATTAATTAATCTTCCATCAGAATAAAGCTTGTGCCGCGCATACCGACGTAGGGCAAATATAGCGAGTATCGAAAGTATAAAAGCTCCAATAACAACCATAGATCCTTCAAGGAACAATGGCTTGGGCGCGTAAATTCCCCGGCCAGTAAAGGCAAACATATCCCACAACATAGAAGCTTCAGGATTTTCGCCCTT
>JAPKAX010000355.1 GCA_028825025.1 Rhodospirillales bacterium
CCTATGTTTACTCGCCACGGCGCATCAACGGCATACATAATGGCATCCGAAATATCTTCAGAAGTTAAAGCCTCAAAACCTTCAAAGGCTTTTGCACTTTTTTCAGGGTCGTCGACGGCGATGTTAAAAAAGTTGGTAGCAACTCGACCGGGGCAAATTTCAGTTACTCGAATCCGCGTGCCTTTTAATTCAATCCGCAAATTCTGAGACATCGAATGAATGGCCCCTTTGCTCGACCCATAAACCGATGAATTGATTGGATAGAGCCCGGCGACGGAGCCAATATTAACTACATGCCCCCGGTTGCGCTTAACCATGCCCGCACCAACCGCGCGAATGACGTGAGCTGCACCAATAACATTTGTTTCTAATGTGGTTTGTATGTCGTCTGGATTGGCTTCAAATAAGGCCTCAAAACCTTTGCCAAGGCCTGCATTATTGACCAGAATATCGATCTCTAAATCATTTAGCGTGCTGTAAATAGCGTCTTTGTCTTTGACATCCAAAACTACAGGAATACATCCGGTTTCGGCCGCCAATACATCTAACTTTTCTTTGCGCCGGGCGGCGGCATAGACTTGAATTCCACGTTCCGACAAAGCCCGGACCGTTGCTTCACCAATGCCGCTGGATGCGCCGGTAACCAGTGCTGTTTTATAATCTGTCAATGCCATGGGGCTCTCTCCTAATTTAAATGCCTACCTTATATCTAGGGGAGTGCGTATGGCATCGCAAGAAATTGCATCGCTTTGATAGCTTTATCCTGACCCACGTTTAATGCAATAACCTGATGATAGACCATATAAGCTGATTTATGAGCGGATAGAAACATGCTAAACACACTTAAAATTCTTGATCATATGCCCCGAGCAGCGGAGTTTTATGAACACTATTGGAACAAATGCCCGTTCGTTGTCAGGGCTGCAATTTCAGACCATGATATGGCGGGTTATATTTCAGCAGATGAATTGGCTGGGCTTTCCATGGAAGAAGAACCTAGGTCCCGGATGGTGAAAACGGCGGGTAAGTTCGATGATTGGTCCTGTGGATTTGGGCCTTTTGAGGAAGATGATTTTAATAAGGCTGGGGATGCGGATTGGTGCCTGTTGGTTCAAAACGTCGAGCAATTTCACCCAGATACAGCCAGCCTTTTGCAGCATTTTAACTTTGCGCCGCGCTGGTTGATGGATGATGTGATGGTCAGCTATTCTACGATCGGGGGCTCCGTTGGTCCCCACATCGATAGCTATCACGTGTTTTTGGTGCAAGGCGAAGGTAAGCGCCTTTGGAAAGTCAGTAACGCGCCCATAATCGATGAAGTTTATATTAAAGGGTTAGAGCTTAAAGTTTTGGATTGTCAGATTGAGGGTGATGAGGTTGAGGTGACATCGGGCGATGTGCTTTATTTACCCCCAAATTTTGCCCACGAAGGGACAACACTTGATCCGGCGCTGACCTTTTCCGTTGGGTTCTTAGGGCCAAAAATGTCTGAACTTTTCAGTGGGTTTGCTCAATATATTGGTGAAAAAGAAGACTTAGACACCCGCTATGTGGGTGCGGGGCTTGGGCTGGACAGCTCAGGATTTGAAATCAGCAATGGTGCCGTTGATCATTTGAAAACCCGTCTAGAGGATTATTTGGGCAGCAAATTATTTACGCAATGGCTGGTCGAATTTTTTACGGAATCATCGCACGAAGATTTAAGTGACTATAGCCCACGCGAAGATGTATTGAATGCGGAAGAGTTTGATATTTTATTGCACCAAGGAGCCAGTTTAATTAAACCTGAATACGTTAAATTTGCGATCATTACGTTGAAGAATGGTGGGTTCTGTTTGGGCTTTGATAACCAGAGCTTTGCCGTAAATGAAGCAGCGTTTCCGGTACTTCAAACACTTATGAAAGAACAGCCGGTTGACCTTGCAACCTATCCATATGTGTTTAATCAAATAGAAACTCGCAAGCTCGTGATTGAGCTTTATAACCACGGAGCTTTGGAGTTTATTTCCTAAATCATATTCAGCATTTAGGGAAATCCCATGGGCCTCAAATCTGCAAGCCTTTTACCCTTTAATCCCTTGACGGTGGGTGTCGGGGTCAACATACATCGAAGCTCCATATCATCACTCTGCCATTGCTCTAATGCGAATATCCCTTTCAGCGTGCCGTTTTGTTTG
>JAPKAX010000356.1 GCA_028825025.1 Rhodospirillales bacterium
CTAATTTCAAGCTAAACCGTGATGCTGCTCTGGCTGAGTGGCGTCAATTATTGAGCGCATGGATTTCGATTGTTCCATCAATCTCATGCTGGATATTATCAGTCTGACAGCACCCTAATAATAATTAAACGCAGATGTTATAGATTGCTCATTTGATAACATATTTTCGACCTGAATTTATAAGTTGAACAATCTGCAGAATTGCAATGAACTGACATGAATTAGACGGCCCAATCAATTATTTGAAACACCATGTGGAGTATTGCCATGACCGGAAAACCTAACATCGTTTTCATTATGGCTGATGATCACGCTTCGAAGGCCATTAGTGCCTACAATGCTGGCATCAATAAAACACCAAACATCGATAGATTAGCTTTGGAGGGAATGAGGCTGAACCACTGCTATGTGACAAACTCAATCTGTACACCTAGCAGAGCGGCAATCTTGACTGGAACCTATAACCACGTGAACTGTGTTACTACCCTCGAGACACCCCTTAATAACCGTTTGCCAAATGTGGCAAAGCATCTTCAGAATAACGGTTACCAAACAGCAATAATTGGAAAGTGGCATTTAGGTGAAGGCAAAGAGTATGAGCCATCAGGCTTTGATTTTTGGTCTGTATTACCTGGGCAAGGCGATTACTTTGACCCTCACTTCCTTGAAATGGGTAACGAAATAGAAGTTGAAGGGTACGCAACAGATATAATTACAAATAAATCTATAGATTGGCTAAAATCTCGTGATCAATCCAAGCCATTTTTTTTGATGTGCCATCACAAAGCACCGCATCGTGAATGGGAACCTAATCCAAAATATCGCGATATATTTACGGATGATATTGCCGTCCCTGACACTTTCAATGACGACTATAAAAATAGAGCTAAAGCAGCTGCGGCTGCAAAAATGCGGATTAAACAAGATATCACCTATGACGACTTAGGCCTGGTACAGCCGGAAGGTGGGTCAGAAGTAGGAGAAAGAGCGAGGCCAAAAAGCAATCGTCGGAAAATTCCGAACCCAAGCGATGTATCAGAGATCAGACTTATCGATAAACACACTGGTGAAGTATTTCAGTTTACTACACCTGAGGAACTTCATAATTTCAAATATCAACGGTATATAAAACGATATCTGGCGACGATTGCATCGATAGACGATAGCGTCGGTGAAATACTTCAGTTTTTAGATGACAATAACTTAACTAAAAATACGATAGTTATTTACACATCAGACCAAGGGTTCTTTATTGGCGAACACGGTTGGTTTGATAAGCGGTTCATATACGAAGAGTCGTTTCAGATGCCATTTTTAGTTCGTTATCCAGCTCAAATCACTCCAGGGCAAGTAAACAACGATATTTGCTGTAATGTAGATTTTGCTCCAACATTTCTTGATTACACTGGAACAGTTATTCCATCCTACATGCAGGGCGCAAGCTTACGTCCGTTGTTTGAAAACAAAACACCTGAAAATTGGTCTCAAACTGCATATCATCGTTACTGGATGCACAAGGACCCAGATCACAATGCTTTTGCACACTATGGAATTCGCAATCAACGATACAAACTGATTTATTGGTATAACGAAGGCTTTGACCTGCCAGGCACTAATGAAGGAGGCGAGGACAAAGAGTGGGAGTTATTTGACTGTCACGAAGACCCAATGGAACTCTTCAATATTTATGACAAACCGAGTCATCAAAACGTGGTATTTGAGATGACACGATTACTTGAACAAAAAATGCTGAGCATTGGGGACCAAATAGAACACCAACGATTAAAATAGCCAAGCTTAATTACTTCTAAAGATCTTGGATGCTTTTGTGGCCGACAATTCTTGCAAAATAATACTTCAAAAAACATCAGACATCCCGGACATCTGGACACCCCTGTAGGGGTGTGTCTTTGTCTGTCTGGCCCAGGTATGTCGACGGACATGCCAGACATGTCCACTATTTGTCCTGTCTGTCCGGTTCATCAATGCAAACCTGTTCAATTTTGCATACGGATATGCAGCTGTTACATCGCTATAGTTGAGACATAGACCCCTATCATACCTATCATACGTGTCATATCAGGACACAAAACATGATAGATATGTTAAGTATGATAGCGACTGCGTGATAAGCTTTCCTTCGGATCCGATAACCAGTCCAACCTCAACCAGCTT
>JAPKAX010000357.1 GCA_028825025.1 Rhodospirillales bacterium
TGCATCCACTTATGAAACCAGTCTCGTCTGTTCAAACAAACCAATCCACTTCTCTATAGCGAACGAAAAGAAGTTTTCGAATGCCATGCTCAAATGGTGACACGTCGCGGGATTTGGAATTTTGAAAATATAGATTTATCTCAGTTTATCACCGATAAAGCCTACGAGCTCTAATTCGTTTGGTCACCACTGAAAATGAAAGGAGGCTGAGGGATCACCGGGAAACCCTGTTGCGCTGTACTAAAAGAATATAAAGAAAGTCAATAATAATCGAGGGTTCACATATTTGGCCTTCGGTTTTTTTAACCAAAAATATTTAAGCTTTGACGTTTAAGCTGTTACCGCGAGATGGGGTAATTGCTTGCAATTCTTGTTGAGACTTTTTTAGCATAGCAACCATTTCTTCGTCTTTTTTAAGCTCCGTTCTAACACCAACAAGTGTTGTCGCTTGATGCATTTGAGAGGCTTTCATTGCTGCAACTTCACTTGCGCCACCGGTTACATTACTCAACATTACTAATCTCCAATTCCAATCAATAAAATCTAGCACATTTCTATGACATATGCATTAGGAATCGTACACGATTGAAAATTATTACAAACAGTCAAATGTCACTCTTTTTAACTATGCAGATCAATTGTTTAGCTTATTTGTAGAAGCTACAGTACTTTATTTCATATGCATAACGCCCGCCGCATCATCTCACATCGCTGGTCAAACATTTCTGGGAACGTTCGAGGTGGGCTGCTGGTTGTCATTGCTAGCTTATTAGTGGCGATTATGGCATCATTGGTAAAACACATAGGTCAAGACTTTGCCATTACACAAATTTTATTCATACGCCAAATCATTGTCACTTTAATTATATCACCAGTTATTTTTAAATACCACACGACGGTGTTCAAATCCAAGCATAAACGCATATACTTTATGCGCGTTATTTTCTCAGCAATCGCAATGATTACCGGCTTTACTGCGGTTGTTCATATGCCCCTAGCTGAAGTCACGGCCATTAGTTTCGGGCGGACCCTATTTGCAACGCTTCTTGCCATATTTATTTTGAAAGAAATTGTTGGTATCCGCCGATGGGCAGGCACGCTGATTGGGTTTGCCGGTGTTTTGGTTATCATACGGCCGGATGCCAACAGCATCGATATCTACGCTATTCTGGCGATCGTTTCCGCATTCTTTGTTTCGACCAACATGATTATTTTGCGAAAAATGACTCAAATAGATTCTCCATCAACCATCATGACTTACCAAGCGATTCCCATCACCTTAGTGATGGCTGCCCCTGCCCTTTATTATTGGAAAACCCCTGATTTATACGAATTTTCAATCATTGTGGCTGCGGGTGGATTAATGTCA
Organism: Rhodospirillales bacterium; assembly: GCA_028825025.1. Taxonomy (GTDB): domain Bacteria; phylum Pseudomonadota; class Alphaproteobacteria; order Rhodospirillales; family Casp-alpha2; genus JABMNT01. The sequence continues at coordinate 1,370 of JAPKAX010000357.1, forward strand.
ATTGTCCAATACGTAACCATTCAAGCCTTCAAAGTTGGTGAAGCCGCTGCAATCGCCCCTATGGAGTACGCCCGATTACTTTTTGCCGTTGCCATTGGTGTATATTTCTTTGATGAAATCCCAACCCTATGGACCTTATCAGGAGCCATCCTGATTATCAGCAGTACTCTATACACAATGCACAGAAATGCAGTTCGCAAACAAAAAATTGATATCCCCGCACCACCCTCTGATACCTAGAAACCAAGGTATTTATTAACATTCTACGCCATTGTGATAACCATCACTGCATCATTATTCTGAGCACTTTAAAAGGGACAAAGAAAATACTGATAACTGTGTCTATTTTGGGGACCCAACGTGCAAAAAAGCCGCCAATTAATTGACATCATTACTCCCTACGAGTTTATTCGACATATCGCTAAAGACCTGATCGAGCATGCTGAAAATAACGAAGGTATTGCGAGCTGGATTATCACACACGGCGGAACAGCGATTAAGCGACCTTATGTCTGGAAATTTGGATTTGACCTGATCAGTCATCCTGTAATTCCCATTTGATATATCTTTTTTCGGCAGCAACCCATTTGTTTTCGAGCCATTTGGCGAGATAAGGGGTCTTTTCATGATAGCTCTTGACCAGAAATAACAGATTTTCTGTTGCTGTTGTCAGATTTAGCTCTTTCCAGATCTTGCTCAGTTCAGCACCAATGCGTTCGCAGACTTTCTGGGTGGGCGTATGGTGAATGGCATTCTGCGCCAGATGGAACTGGCAACGTTGCCACACAGCCCCCCAAACACGGC
>JAPKAX010000108.1 GCA_028825025.1 Rhodospirillales bacterium
CGATGATCAAAAGCCGATCTGGGGCGCGGGGCTTAAACGAGGCTGAATACATGGGTGGTAATTTGTTGGGCCGTGAAGTTTATGCTGAAGACGTTGCACAAGTCTTTGTCGATTTAGCCTAAGCCGAAAAAACCACAGTGGCAGTCATTACAGTAGACGGCGGTAACATCGCCTCTGCATTGCGATAGGAGATTAAGATGGCAACGTTTGTTCTTGTACATGGGGCTTATCATGGCGGCTGGTGCTGGCGTGATTTTACGCCTTATTTGGAAGCGTTGGGGCATAAGGTATTAACTCCTTCACTCCCTGGGCTTGGGGACAGAATTGGAGAAGCGACAAAAGATGTGGGGTTGAGCACTCATGTGGCGGATATTTTGGCGCTGTATGAACGCGAAGACTTAACCGATACGGTTTTGGTTGGCCATAGTTACGGAGGCCCCGTAGTTGGTGGTGTTTCAGATGCGATCCACGAAAAGGTATCCGCATTGATTTATTTGGACGCTGTGATCCCAGTGAATGGAAAATCAGTGCTCGATTTCCAATTTGAGGAACGTCGCCAATCATTATTAGCGCAAGCAGCCGGTCATAACGGTTGGCAAATTCCACAACCGCCTGTGTCATTTTATGGAATTTTTGATCCAGATCAACAGGCATGGGCAAACGCTGAATGTGTTCCGCAACCCCTGAAATGTTTTTCTGAACCCAGTTCATTAACCGGGGCTTGGAATACGGTTGCACAGAAAGCTTATATTCGTTGCACAACCCCGGCCCTTGAATATATGGATCAATTTCAAAAGTTTGCCGAACAACAGGCCGATTGGGATATTTATGAAATGGCGACCGGGCATGATTGCATGATCACCGAACCGGCTGAATTGGCTGCGATTTTATTGAAGTACGTTGCCTAAAGCAGGGTTCACTATACGCCCATTTGATCGGCAACGCCCTCAATGCTGGTCGTGATAATATCCCAATCCTGTTCGGCCTTCAGGTCGTGGGTTTTGTTGGGGCCACTTTCTAGGGGGCGGTCAACGTAAGCTGTTTGCATACCAAACTTCCGTCCTCGTGACAGATCATAATTATGTGCCGCGCACAGCATTATGGATTCTGGCTCGCCACCCAGCAGCTCAATGGCAGCTAGGTAACATTCTTTTGCGGGTTTGAAGGCGCGGTAGACGTCGGAACATAAAATGCTATCCCAAGGAATGCCGGCATTCTTTGCCATGTTAAGCAGCAATCCATAACTTCCGTTGGAAAAAGTAGACACGATGTATTTGCTTTTTAATCGTGTAATGCCGGAAACGGAATCCGACCAAGGGCTAAGCCTGTGCCACGCTTTGTTTAAATCCGTGCGTTGGGTATCGTCTAAATTATTGAGACCAAAATCAGGGATAATGTCTTCCAATCGTTCACGGTGTAGAACGTCATTGGTGGTCCATGGGCGCAACCCGTCACGGACTTCTTTCATTTTCGGGTGATAACCCGCCCGCCAAGCATCTGCAAAAGCCTCGCCGTCAAACTCTGTAAACCCAATGGTTTGAGCAACAGCATTGGCTTCAACTGCAATTGATGTGCGCCAATCAACAACGGTGCCATAAGTGTCGAAAATTACAGCTTTAACGGCATCTTTATTTAACATTGTGTTCTCCATTGAGAATAAAAGAAGGGAGGAGACTTAGCCAACTTTACAGCTGCGCGCCCCGTCGACGGTTAGCAATACGCCTGAAATAAATCCTGCATCGTCAGAGGCCAAAAAGACGGCGGCATTGGCAACATCCCATGCGGTCCCCATTTTAGCATTTAATGGAATTTGCACATCGCGTTCATCGCGCACGATTTGTTGAGGAACGCCGCGTTCTTTGGACCGGCGCTCAATCGCCATGGGGGTGTCCATCAGGCCTGGTAAAATCGCATTAACACGAATCCCATGCTGGCCATTCTCCAATGCCATGTGTTGGGTCATGGTGTTCACAGCCCCTTTACTGGTTTTGTACGCAACGGTATCGCAAACCCCAATCGATGCAGTGGATGAGATGTTGACGATGCTGCCGCTTTTTTGTTTGCGCATAATTGGCAACACATGTTTGCAGGTCATAAACATGCCCTTGATGTTGGTGGCCATCAAATCATCCCACATGTTAGTATCAAGGGTGGCGGTTTCTTTGTCGCCTTCTGAGCGTCCTACGTTGTTATGTAAAATATCAATGCGGCCATAACGTTCAACACACGTGTCGGCAATGGTTTTGCATTGGGCTTCAACGGTAATATCGGCAGATAGAACTGAACCCGTACCGCCTTTTTCTTCAATCAGAGCCAACGTTTCTGTGGCTAGTTTTCGATCGCGATCAACAACCAAAACGGTAGCACCCTGTTCGGCAAAGCGGAGTGCCGTCGCCCGGCCATTGCCTATGGTTTCACCAGGTTGTTGACCGGCACCGACAACAATTGCGATTTTATTTTTAAGTCTCATTGATTTGGCTCCTAAAAACTTTAACGATAGGGACGAAGGTACGTTATGTTACTTTTACACATTTCAGGCTGTTGACGCCAGCCGGTGAAATAAAAAATCTGTGTATCCGGGAAGTCTCCTGGTACAACATTCTCGATATCAATGAAGTTAAATCCATCTCAGGCCTCAAAACGAATACGGACGGAGTATTAGTTAAATTGGGTCTGACATGATTTATGGGTGTAAACTCTGAATGAGGGACAGTGCGTTCAAGCATTCGCACGAGAGCAGATTGCTCACGAAGTCATTTATCATTTTGTTTGGCCTCTTCCCACCATGCGTCCAAAAGTGTGTTTTGGACCGCGACATTAGCACTGAAATAAATAACCGTACTGTTGATGATGAAGCAGGCATTATGATCCCAATAGGGTTTGCCAACCAATGTGAAAGTAATATCAGACTGATCATTAAAAGCGTCGTCAAAAGGCTTAATCAACATGGCCTCAGCGTCAAGGAACACAAGGCGTTCCTCACCCGTGCGCTCTGAAGACCGACCTGAGACAATGCACCGGTTGATTGCCGTTCCACATGGTTGATACATCTAAAATAAAGGTCGTTTAGCTTTAATATAGAAACGTGTCCCTTATGCAGCCCAGTCAAATCGCTGTTCGGTAACCTCATTACCCCACGTGGTTTTGCGTTGTTCGTTGGTTAAGGAAAAACCTGCTTCTTGATACAAGTGTCGGGCGGCTTCTAGGCCTTCGAAGGTGGTGAGAAATATTTCTGCGTAGCCTTTGTCGATTGCAAACTGTATGGCATTTGAGATCAGTTTACGCCCAGTGCCGGCTCCCCGTAAATCATCACTCAAGATAAACCAATGCAATTGAGCGCATTTGCCGTCTAAGCTGTCGATAACTATACCGCCTTTAATGATACCAGATTGTCGGACCAATTGAACAAAGTCTTTGGTAGGATCATAACGTTCAAGGAATTCAGCAATGCTGGCGGATACAACAGATTCGTAGCGATGATCAAAGCCCCAATCTTGAGCATAATACGCTGATTGCAAGGCACACAACGTTGCCAAGCCGCCCGGTTGGTAGTCAACGAATTCAATATCTGTTGTCTTCATTATTTGTTTCCCTAAATAAAAACGGCCCCAAATTGCTTTGGGGCCGCCTTAAGTATTTATTGTATGGTCAGGCCTCAGTGAAGGTCTTCCCAAACTTTACGCTTAACCGCATAAAGCATACCCGTTAGGACCAGCAAGAACAAAAGAACCTTTATCCCCATGCGCTTGCGTTCTTCCATTTCGGGCTCTGCTGCCCATGCTAAAAACGTGGTTACGTCTTTGGCGTGCTGAGCAAGCGTTGGTTTTGTACCATCGGTGTATTCAACAGATTCATCGTCCAATGGAGCAGCCATAGCAATAACGTGCCCAGGGTAATACTTGTTGTAATTCCCGTCTTCTGGCAATTCAAACTCAATTGGAGCATCCGCATAACCAGTTAACAAGCCGTAGACATAGTTTGATCCACCGAGCCGTGCTTTGGTCATGAGGCTCAAGTCGGGTGGCGCTTTGCCGCCGTTTGAAGATGCTGCCGCTTGAGGGTTTGGATATGGTGAAATGAAGCGATCTGCCGGAATACCCGGACGATCAAACATTTCACCTTCACTGTCTGGACCATCTTGAACTTCAACTGTTGCCGCAATTGCCTTGATTTCAGCTTCATTGAAACCGATACCGGACAAATGACGATAGCTCAGCAAGTTCATTCCATGACAGCTTGCGCAGACTTCTTGATACACTTGGAAGCCGCGTTGTGCAGCCGCCTGATCAAAAGTTCCAAATAAGCCATTAAATGACCATTCTTGCTTAGGAGCATGTGGAGTTTCACCTGAAGCAAGCGTTGCTTGGGGTGTAAATACAGCACCAACAAGAGCTAGGACCGCTACAGACGTTTTTATAATGTTCATCTTCATGTCCCTTACTCCGCCGCTTTAAGCACAGAAGCGTTGATGCTTTCCGGCAATGGTTTAGGCCGTTCTAAACGACTGATCAGTGGTACCAAAACCAACAGATGGAAGAAGTAATAGAACGTTGTGAATTGCCCGATGGTGACATAAATGCCTTCAGCAGGTTTACCACCAATATAACCTAGGACTAAGCAATCAAGGAAGAAGACCCAGAAAGCCATCGCCATGATTGGACGGAATCTGCAACTGCGCACTTTTGCGCCGTCTAGCCAAGGCATGAACAACAACAATAAGATCGACGCAAACATTGCCAACACACCTGCCAACTTCGCATCCATCAGAAATCCACCCAATGAAATAACTTGGTAAACTAAGAAATCACCAGTGAACGCCCGCAAGATGGCGTAGTATGGAAGGAAGTACCATTCCGGTACGATATGCGTTGGCGTTACCATTGGATCGGCTGGAATGTAGTTGTCCACTTCACCAAAGAAGTTTGGTGCAAAGAAGACGAAGAACATGAAGAACATCAAGAATACGCCCATGCCAAACAGATCTTTAACCGAGAAATACGGGTGGAAGCCAACTGTGTCCTGTTCTTTGTTCTTTACATCAATACCTGTTGGGTTGTTCGATCCGTGTATATGCAGCGCCCAAATATGGAGGACAACAAGGCCAACAATCACAAACGGAAACAAGTAGTGAAGCGCAAAGAAGCGGTTTAAAGTTGGGTTATCAACAGAGAAGCCACCCCAAAGTAGGGTCACGATGGAATCACCGACCACAGGGATCGCAGAGAACAAGTTGGTAATTACCGTCGCACCCCAGAAGCTCATTTGGCCCCAAGGAAGAACGTAGCCCATGAACGCGGTTGCCATCATTGCTAATAGAATGAAAATGCCGATCATCCACAAGATTTCACGAGGTGCTTGATACGAGCCAAAATACAAACCCCGGAAAATGTGAATATAGACGGCAATGAAGAACATCGAGCCGCCGTTCATATGAATATAGCGGATTAACCAGCCATAATTGACGTCACGCATGATGCGCTCAACCGAGTTAAAGGCGAAATCAATGTGCGCCGTGTAATGCATTGCCAAAGAAATACCACTGGCGATCATGATAACCAGAACTAAACCAAGCAGAGAACCAAAGTTCCACCAGTAGTTTAGATTTTTAGGTGTCGGATATTGTGTACCCAATGAATGGTCTAGAAAACTAAACACCGGCAAGCGATATTCGACCCATTTCATAACGGGGTGCATATTATTGGTATCCATAAGTATCGCTCCCCTTAACCGATTTTAATGTTTGTGTCGCTCAAGAACGAATAGCTTGGAACTGGCAAGTTTTTAGGTGCCGGACCTTTGCGAATACGTCCTGAAACATCATAATGAGAACCATGGCATGGGCAGAACCATCCGCCAAAGTCACCTTTTTTCTCTCCGGGCTTGTTGCCTTTTGGAATGCAACCTAGGTGGGTACAAATCCCGACCATTACTAACCATGCCGGCTTTTGAACACGGTCAGCATCAGCTTCAGGGTCAATCAAGTCAGCAGTTTTAACATTTTCTGAATCTTTAATTTCCTTCGCGGTGCGATGACGAATAAAGACCGGCTTTCCACGCCACACAACAGTAATGCTCTGGCCCTCTTCAATGGGCTTCAAGTCTACTTCGGTGGTTGATAAAGCTAAAGTATCGGCGGCTGGATTCATTTGATCAATGAATGGCCAAGCGGCGAATGCGGTGCCAACGGCACCGACCGCTGCCGTGGAGATGAACAGAAAATCGCGTTTCGATTTGTCGTCGACTTCTGCGCCCTGTTCGGGGGTCGCGGTATCACTCATGGGGGTCCCCTTAAAATTGATCCCAACGTGCCCAAATAGCGGGCACTATTAAAGCTAACAGATGTCACTTTACGCATTCCAGCGCATAGCGACAAGCGCTCTCGTTAATTTGATCCAAAGCAACGAATTTTTATGCTTTTTTTCAAGCGCCACTGTTTAACTTATTACTCAGTATATATAGCAAAAAATAGCTACTTTTCAAGAAATAAAGTCTCTAATAATTGGGGCCTTTCTAACCCCGACAGAGAAGAGTAAACCACATAGTATCATGAGCAATAATTTAGTCCGTTTGGCGCTGTTTGAGCCCGATATACCGCAAAATACAGGCACGCTATTGCGTTTGGCTGCCTGTTTGGGCGTTAGTGTTGATGTGGTTGCGCCCTGTGGCTTCGTTTGGGGCGGCAAACACATGCGCCGCGCTGGTATGGATTATTTGGAACATGTGGACGTCATTCGCCATGTAAACTGGCAATTGTTCTGTGACGCTCCCACAACGTCTAGGCGCGTACTTTTAACAACAAAATCCGCAGTCTCCTATACAGAGTTTGCATTTCAAGACGGTGACACATTGTTATTAGGCAGTGAAAGCGCTGGCGTGCCAGAGCATGTTCACAACAGCGTGGAAGCCCGCGTTACGGTGCCTATGCGGGTGGGGCAACGGTCCTTGAATTTAGCGACTGCAGCCGCCATGGTTCTGGGCGAGGCGCTTAGACAATTAGATGCATTTCCAAAAGGTGACCAATGAGTTCTACAAACGAATATGGATCGCAAGATCATAAAACCCGCGCAGTTGAGTGGTTCGCAAAGTTGCGCGATGATTTATGTTTTGCCCTTGAGTTGGCTGAAGCTGACGCCGAAGGCCCCAATGGATCAAGCGAATTAGAGTCCGGAAAGTTCCAGCGTAAATCTTGGGAACGCCCGGGAGAAGGTGGAAAATCAGGTGGCGGCGGCACCATGTCGATCATGCACGGGCGGGTGTTCGAAAAAGCGGGCGTCAATATTTCTGAAGTTGAAGGTGAATTTTCATCAGAGTTTCGCAAAAATATGCCGGGTGCTGATGAAGACCCCCGGTTTTGGGCGGCGGGCATTTCCGTTGTGATCCACCCCAGATCACCGTTGGTTCCTGCAGCACACATGAACACGCGGATGATCGTCACCCAAAAAGCATGGTTCGGTGGCGGGGGGGATTTGACCCCGGTTGTTGAAGATGATGAAGAAACAGCCCTTTTTCACCGGGCCTATAAAGATGCCTGTGATCGGTATGACCCTGCATATTATCCAAAATATAAAAAAGCTTGTGATGAATACTTTTATTTGCCGCATCGGAACGAGCCCCGCGGCGTTGGCGGCATTTTTTATGATAACTTGAACAGCGGCGAATGGGAAACTGATTTTGCCTTCACTCAAGATGTTGGCCGCGCCTTTATGGGTATTTACCCAAACTTAGCCCGCCGCGCCATGGATTTGCCGTGGACCCAAGCGCAAAAACAAGCGCAATTGGTTAAACGTGGGCGTTACGTTGAATTTAACTTGCTCCATGACCGCGGTACCTTGTTTGGAATTAAAACCGGCGGCAACACGGAAGCTATTTTGATGTCCATGCCACCCGAAGTGAAGTGGCCATAAAACACATATTCTAGGAGATTTAAGATGAAGATCGCAATTATGGCAACGGGTGCTGTTGGTGGATATTTTGGTGGTAAATTGGCATTGGCTGGACATGATGTGACGTTCATTGCCCGTGGCGCTCATGGCGATGCTATTCGTCAAAACGGGCTTCGCGTTGATAGCGTAAAAGGTGACTTTGTTGTTGACAACGCACAAGTCACTGATAACCCGTCGATCGTCGGGCCCGTTGATATTATTTTATTTGCCGTTAAGTTGTGGGCTACAGAGGAAGCGGCAGAACTTTGCCGGCCGATGGTTGGACCGAACACCTTGGTTATTCCTTTGCAAAATGGCGTCGATGCGCTGGCTGTTGTTTCTGGTGTATTAGGGGCTGAGCATGTGGGTGGCGGTATTGCCAAAATTTCAGCGGTGATTTCTGAGCCAGGTATGATTTCCCATGTTAGTGATTTTGCCTCTATTGAATTTGCTGAAGCCAATAGCCAACCATCGACGCGGACAACAAACTTTCAGGCCGCCTGCACGGAAGCTGGCTTTGGTGCGGTGATTGCGACGGATATTGTAAAGTCTTTATGGCTGAAATTTGTTTTCTTGGCGGCATTGAGCGGCATGACCACAGCTGCCCGGAACCCTGTTGGTCCGATAATCGAGAGCGAAGAAGGGATCAACGCCTTTCGTTCATGCATGGCAGAGACCGTGCGTGTGGGACAAAAACTAGGCGTCGCTTTATCGGACGAGACAGCGGAACGGGTTTTGAAATTCGTCAAATCGCTACCGCCAACCATGAAAGCATCTCAGCTAGGGGATTTGGAATTGGGTAATCGGCTTGAAGCGCCTTGGCTGACGGGGGCTGTATGTCGAATGGGGCGCGAACTTGGGATCGAAACACCGGTTAATGACGCTATTTATGCTGTGCTGCGCCCATTTGTGAATGGGTCTGATCGCGCTTAAAAAGTTGATTTAACTTATAATTTTGGCCATTCTTCGAAATGTGTTAAGTTCTTCGTCTGTAATGACATGCTTTGCGTTCTCTTTAAACTTTAGGACATAATCGCCTTCGAATTGGCGGGCAACGTGCCCACGTATGCGTTTGTCGCCCTCAATATTAATATTAAGAAACTGATCATTGCTCATTACGGGCGCTTCACCAACAATTGCCATACCGGTATTTGAAATGTCTTGGATGTGAACGGCTGATCAATGCCAACGCCTTCAATGGAGCCTTTTAAGTGCACAGCGTGGCGTTGGCTCCGTTGGCGTTGCCCTGTGTATCCCTGGATCAAGGGCGAAGTGGCGATCGGGTCGACCATAGCTTAGTATTCCTTGATTATACGCAATCGTATTTACAACTAATACCTGAACTATAGGCGCATTTCTGATAATCTCTAAAAACGCATGCTTAAGTATCGAAGCACTTCCGCCATGCATCCCATTTGCCTATGTTTCGGCTGAATTCCGCATAACCTTCACCCATGGGATGAACTCCGTCTGAGCCATCATATGATTGCTCCCAGTGGGGACGGTCTTTTAACAAATTAAAGGAATCGAAGTAAGGAATATCATGCTCGGTGGCAATTTTTTTATAGGCCAAGTTGAGTTCCGCAATCCGTTCGCGGGTGAACACATAAGTGATTTTGGGGGCTGGAATGAACGTGGTTTCATCCAATTCAACGGGAGGCGGGCCGACCCATAGCGTTGGCAGCCAAGCTTTCGCCTCAGACATCATCGTTTGAGCAATTTCTAATGACTTATCCAACTCAACCCGACGAACACCGTTTTCATCAGCAATATCATTGACGCCAAAACTAAAGACCAAAGCACAGGGCTGGATTGCGGGCATGCGGGCTTCACATTCCGCACGCCAGCGCCGCTCAACCATTTCAGATGTATCTCCCCGAATGCCCATATTATAGACCGTAACGTCGTGACCTTGGGCGACCTCATCTTTAGCTAAACGTCCGGGCCATCCCAGAAATTCGGTATCGTTGGTGCCGTTAACTAAGCTGTCGCCGACAAAACAAAAACGCAATGTGGTCATGGGTGCTCTTTTCTTTTTAAATTGTGGATGCGACCAATCGTGACGCATAACATCATAGGCGATTGGCTTCGTCAAATAAGCGGTCCAAACACTGTTGACGGGTCGCCGCGTAAGAGCCGTTTTCCCACCAATCTTCGATGCGTGCGAGTAATTTACCAAATTTGGGGCCTGGCTCTATCCCTAGCACTTTGACATCTTTCCCGGTGAGCGGAAAGGTCGGAGCTGACCAACAAACAGTTCGTTCCAGCAGTGCTACCCAGCTTTGTTTTCTATCGCTGGGCAAGTGCACATGCTCATACATTTCATCTCCCCATGCGAGCAATGCAAAGTCGCAAATAAGATCAATACCATATTTTCGCAAAGCTTTACTTTCTGCCAAATCCCCCATGTCAGGGACAACTGTAATTGGCGGATTACATAAAATTTGGAGGCGCGTTCGCTCTTTACTCGATAGCCGCAGCCGCTTGGCTAATTTAGTGGTATTAGTCAAATTTTTTTGAACTAAAGCTGCTAAATGACGAATTGGTTCAGGTTTAATGACACTAATATTGATGGCACGGGTTTCGAACCAATTGACCAAGCGAAGGACACCGGGATCACCGGCTTCCGGAAGAATTTCAACTAAAACACCAGTGCAACGCATTTTAACAAGAATTTCAGCCGGGTCCGGAACGCACAGGATTTTAAATAATTCGTTTCG
>JAPKAX010000109.1 GCA_028825025.1 Rhodospirillales bacterium
CGCTGCCTAATGCATCATACCGTGGGTAAAGTTGCACTGGAGAGTTGAATCCGCGATGTATAAGTATTTATTTTTTCAACCAGAATTCGATAGGTGCATAATATTAAAGTGTAAAGGAATCGGGTAATCCCCCCGAAAAATAGTTGTGTTGAAAACTAAAATCTTCTCGGCAATTTAGGCTAAGGAGGTTCACGACGAAGAAATCACGTTATCCTGAGGCACAGATTGTCTCAGTTTTGAAAGAAGTTGAGAATGGTGTTTCAGTGTCTGAACTGTGCCGTGCGTACGGAATGAGCAACGTTGCATTTTACCCGTGGCGTTCAGAGTATAGGACGTGGACGCTGCTCATTTCTGAGATGAAGCAATTGCAGGCGGAGAATGCCTGTCTGAAACGGATGTATGAGGATATTGTGATGCGAAATGAATTAGTGAAGAAAGCGCTGGCAAAAAAGTAATGAGGCCGTCTTTCCAACTAAAGATGGCCCAACAAGCAGCGCGCCGCGTGTGGTGTTAGCGTTGCGCTGGAGTGCCGTGCATTCGCGATCAGCCAGCGGTGCTTTTGGTATGTGCCGCCGTTGGCTGACGAGAATGAAGAGATTGAGGATTGGCTGATTGCGTTGATTAAGGCGCGTAAGAACTGGGGTTCGGAATTATGCTACCTGTATCTGCGCAACGTGAAAGGGTTCAAATGGAACCATAAACTGGCCCGCCGGATTTATTGTGAGCTGGAGCTGAACCCGCGGATCAAGCCCCGCAAACGGCTTAAGCGTGAGCGCCCCGATCCATTGTCAAGTACCCAATAAACCAAACCAGGTATGGTCCATGGATTTTATGTTTGATCAGCTGTGGAATAGGAAACGGTTTCGGAGGCTGAACATTCTGGATGACTTTAACCGCGAGGGATTGGCCATTGACGTGAATTTCTCACTGCCAAGGGTGCGGGTCGTACGCAGCCTTAATCAGGTTATAGCGTGGCGTGGAAAACCTGCGATGATACACGTGGGTAATGGCCCAGAGTACGTGAGTGGCACGCTCACCGAGTGGGCCATGAAACACCACATAACGCTAAGCTTCATCCAGCACGGAAAATTCCAACAGAACGCCTATATCGAGCGATACAATTGGACGGTTCGCAATGAATGGCTCGGAGCACACATCTTTCACAGCACTCAGGAAGTGCAAGATCATGCCACAAAGTGGCTATGGACATAAACAATGATCGTCCCAAAATGTGGAAAGGCGGCCTCACACCCGCAATGAAACTGAAGCAATACAAAATGGCCGCATAATCCTAACTTCAAAAAGCCCCACAAATCGGGAATTACTATCAGGCTGAAGCTCTTTTTTACGTAGACCGAGTTGTATGCCAACAGTAGCGTTGCAAATAATTCTCATCATTTAATTCCAGTTTGGCCCTCGCGATTGGTAAAAGCATGAATTACCAAAATGCCGAACATTTGTTAGGTTTCATGACGTTAATTAAACTCTAGTTCACACTAAAAGTTGTGAATGGCATCAATTAAAACTGGTAAAAAGCCCCAGATTCTATTTTTCAAAAATCCACATTAATCAAATTTTTTCAACTCTGGGAGCTAACTCCCTAGAATTGCCGTTGAAAGGTCACTATTCAGGTCCCCTAGCCTTTTTTCTAGTTTCCGACAGAACTCTGTAGCAACTGAATGTCAAATTTAATACAGTCGCCACGGTAAATAATATCGGCGACGTATATCGCAACGTCATTCTCATCAGTGACGACGCAATGCACTTCTGCTGTTGGTGCATTCAGACCAGTGTCGAGCAATTGCGCGGTTTCTGTGTCGGCTGTGCCGATAATCAGGGTTTGGTGTGCTCGCTTTATTTTCAAGCTTTCAAGTTGGGGAAGTACGGCTAAAGTTAGGTTTTTATGGAAGGATTCAGGGGCTAATTCAAAAATATATTTATCCAGGTGTACTTTCACTATTCCATAGGGCTTTTTATCCCTGAATTGTACACTCTCCATGCAAACATACTCATCCGCAAGCTTTCCTTCTTCTGAATTGAGTTGTGGTGGTAAGATTGGAGACTTGGATGATAAAAACTTTGGTTTGTTGTCTGAAAGAGTCTCCAGCATTGAAGACATACTCACTTCCAACTTTAACCACTGTTCTTTTTTAATTTGCTTGACGACAAAGGTACCTTTCCCTTGTTGTCGTTTAACTAGACCTTCTTCTTGTAGGAGATCTATAGCTTGCCGTACAGTGACACGACCAACATCAAACTCCACTACTAATTCGTCAAGAGTTGATATTTTATCGCCTTTTTTCCAAAAACCTTTTTCTATGCGTCGACGAAGGGTCGATGCTAATTGAATGTAGAGCGGCACCTGACTGTGGCTAAAAATTTTCGAAAGTTTTCCAGTAACCATATAGTTCCTCGATCATTGCTATGGCAGCACCGCCTTGCAACACAATAGCGGAGCGCTTAGCATCAAATGTGCGCCAATGACAAACATAATCGCCATGATCGGGTAGAGTTTCCAGATACTGGCATCTTTCAGTGGAAGATCGCAACTTGGATGAGCGATTTTCCCTACTACGTTCGATATAACCCTCTTTTTATGCGTTAAATCGTCAACTGTGTGGCAAATATTGTTTGAAAAAAGAGTAGAGGTTTGCGTGGCTATGCGTCTTTGAAAATTGGTTTGGCCGGTGATAGATATTTTATTTTGCTCCTGTATTTTTCAAGTATCTTTGTCAGATTATAATCGTCTCTAGGTCTGTTGCAAACTCAATAAAAACCACAACGGACTTCATTTTTGGACAGTGTATTCCACCTTCAATATCAGCGCATTGCGACTTAGAAATGACTGCATAACTACCTGTTGTAAAATGGTTGGACTATTTTTTTAAAAATTAAATTAACTAATTCACGGCCTGTAGTAAAAAAGGTGGATCTTACCTACCAAGGTCGGCAAAACTTGCCAGCGGATCATTATGGCATACCAGTTTTGCAATTGAATTCAGTGATCAACTCATCTAAGCGAGGTATTCCCTCGGTGAGACCGTTCCAGAAGCTCTGATGACGACGAGCATCAAAATCTTCTAGTGAAACGCCTTGTTGCTCGACCCATGTAAAATATCCCAAATTGAAAATTCGGCAGCGGTCTTGATGGCTCAATTCTTGAATGTAGTCACACGAAACGGCTCGAAGATGCTGCGCATAGACTTCTCCGGCGGCGATCATATCGAAACCGTGAGGAAAATCGTCGATTTCTGTGGACTCTCGCTCACTTTTATACAAAGCGCCGCTGTCGGTCGCAATTGTGACGACAGCTTGATCTTTACCCAGACCAAGGTAACGAGCGGTTTTGATGGAAGCCAACAAATTACCAATGCCCGAGTGCCCCAGGCGACTCAGTGCTTTGATTGACTGTTTTGGGAAACCCCAACGCTTATTAAGATATTTTTGGCCAACCTTAGTATTGAATAAAACACTCAAGTGGTCACAGCTTTCATGGCCAATACCTACTGCAAAATCTGTGTTCATCACATTATGGATGAGTGGGATGTGCTTGTCGCCAATACCCTGAATATTGTGCTCGCCATATCCGTTCAACAACATAGTTGGGCATTCTCTGGCCTCCATTGCCACAATTTTCGTTCCGTGCAACTTCTTTAGGTAATCGCCGGATGCCAACGTGCCTGATGAGCCAGTTCCTGCGACAAATGCAGCTAAGCTAAGATCAGAATCTCCTTTAACTACAGAAAATACATGGTCTATAGCCGTACCCGTTACTTTGTAATGCACCAAATAGTTTGCGAACTCCGAGAATTGGTTTAAAATTGCATTGCTTGGTTCAGCAGAAAGCTCGGCACACTTGTCGTAAATTTCCTTAACGTTGCTTTCACTGCCTGGCGTGCGAATGATGTCTGCTGGATCACCGACCCAGTCTTCCAGCCAGTCAAAGCGTTCTTGGCTCATACCCTCAGGCAACACAGCTACACCTCTACATCCAAGAATTTTGGATATAGCCACGCCACCCCGACAATAATTTCCAGTCGAAGGCCAAATTGCGCGGTGGTAATTGGGATCAAATTGCCCGGAAATCAACCGAACAACTAAGCACGCATACGCAGGAAGTACTTTATGAGCTCCAATCATCGGAAAGTTGCCACCGTTCATCACAATAATTGGCGCGTCAACGCCAGTTACTTCCTTGGTTAGGATAAAGTGGTCCGGAACATCTACTAGTCCGCCCTCGTTTGGCGCATTATACCAATGAATACGGTTAAGGTTCTCAACATTAGGCGCATTGATGTCAGTATCGTCCGGCGTATTCCTAGTCAAATTCATGGCTGGCTCCGCCAGCTCTCCAAACGTCGGAAGGCGGATTTTTGCAGCTTTTAGATAGCTCACGGTTTTTTCTAAAATGGCGCTGTCGACAATATCTGAAGGGAGAGTAAAATGGCGCACGTTTTGTCCTAACAATACATGTAGAAAACATCTTGTTATTAGTATGATAAGACTAATTCAACCAAAAATCAAGAAGAGACTGCTGAATGTTTATGGCCATGTCTTTGAGGAGCAATCCGGCTTTGGTTTTAGTTGCTTGAAAGTAGTCTATTGGAGTTTTACCTTTCAAGGCGAGATGTTATATTTCCAACAGAACTTAAAAACTTAAACCGAATGACTCCCATATTGTAGGCAATGAGATGAAGTGGTCTGACAAATTTGGACAGGGTGCTAAGATTTATCCAACCCAAATGGATGGATGGTGAAATGACAAAGAGACGGAACTTTTCAGACCAGTTTAAAGCGACAGTTGCGCTTGAAGCACTGCGTAGAGATGAGACGGTTCAAGAGATTGCCGCTAAACGGCAGCTTCATCCGACGCAAGTGAGCACGTGGAAGCGCCAAGCGATGGAAGGTATGGCCAGTTTATTTTCCGACAAGGCTAAGAAAGCTGAGACCAAGGACGGCGAGATAAAAGAGCTTCACGCCAATATTGAGCAACTGGCGGTGGAAACCGATTTTTTGTCACAAGGGCTGAAGCGATGAGCTCGTCTGAACGCCGCCAGATGATCCGTAAGGGTAACACCGATCTCAGCCTGCCGCGTCAGTGCAAGTTGCTCCAGATCAGCCGTTCCTCGGTCTATTACACACCAGTTGGCTTTGATCAGGCCACGATTGACCTGATGCACGAGATTGACCGGATATTCACCAAATACCCGTTCTTTAGCAGTCGCCAGATCGCAGCGTATTTACCCTAGTCAGGTTTCATCGCAGGGCGACATCGTGTACGCCGTCTTATGGGTATCATGAGGCTGCAGGCCATCTATAAGGGGCCAAACACCAGCAAAAAGCACCCACAACATCTGATCTATCCCTATTTGCTACGAAAGCTGGCCAGCACGCGACCCAATCAGGTCTGGTGCAGCGACATCACCTACATTCCAGTAAGGAACGGCTTTCTGTATCTGGCAGCAATCATGAACTGGGCGACGCGCAAGGTCCTGTCGTGGCGGCTTTCGAACACGCTGGATGCGAGCTTTTGCGTTGAGGCTTTGGAAGAGGCCATCGTCAAGTACGGCAAACCTAAGATCATGAACACAGATCAGGGTAGCCAATAACGGGATCGGATTGGATCAAGACGCTGACCAGGGCCGAGATCAAAATTTCAATGGATGGCGGAGGCCGCTACTTGGACAACATCTTCATCGAACGGGTCTGGCGTTCCCTCAAACAGGAGGCCGTTTACCTGCATGAAATCACTGACGGCTGCCAAGCCAAACGGATCATTTATGGCTGGATCGGCTTTTATAACCCTCAGCGACATCACACAGTGCTCGACAAGCACCTACTGGACGCCGCCTACTTCGACAAAATGGAAACACGAAAAGCGGCATGAACAGAAAACTGATGCATCTTGGCGAAGCCGCAAAGCTGTCTTGAAAAATAGGACCAATTCAAGATCACGAAAAGCCTAGAACTCTTTCAGAACTAAATCCGAGGGTGCTACCTATTATAGTTATTCTTAAAGCTTCGTTTGAACGATTGGTCGTCTAGGCGCCAATGATTTGCTTTTTTTATGCCAGTTTGACATCTTAACTTCATGTTTTTGCGGGTGAATTGCACCAGTCGTAAATGCTTAGCGCCATTACCTTTATCGATGTCACGTAGTCTTCGATGGAAACATATTCGTCATTTGAGTGCATGATTGCAGTAGACCCTGGCCCAAAAATGACAGTTGGCGTATCAGCATATTTGTTTAAAAAACGCGTATCAGCAGCGCCTTGTCGCCCACTGATCTTTGCTTGATTGCCGGTCACTTCTGTATACGCGCTGCTTACGAGATCTACGATAGGGTGATCGTTTGCAATTTCTGATGCCTCTGCATCGTAACCGACAAACCGAACAATCGGTGGATTGTCTTTCATCCATTCGTCTTTCGTGGCAATTTCTGCAATTTTTTGTATTAGAGACTGCTTGACACCTTCATGGTCTTCACCGGGCACTGTGCCAATACTACCGGTTAATTTTGCACTCGCAGGAAAAGCACTTGGGTAATTTCCTGCCTGAAAGGTGCCTATTATGCACGGAAGTGAATCAAGCGCATTCGGATACAAATGGTGTTTTACCGTAGCAACTCGCCAATCTTCGAGTTCTTGAACAGCATCAGCGATGATTCTGCCAAGCATGATGCCACTAACGCCTTCGTATCGGTTTTGAATACCTGCTGGTTTACCATGAATCTCAATTTCAAACCAGATGCGGCCGATGCATGCGGGTTGCACATGAAGATCGCTGGTTTCCCCAGAAATGCCAGCGTCAGCTTCATACCCTCGAATAATGGTATCGAGCGTTCCGTGCCCACTGACCTCTTCGTCGATGACAACATTGATCAGCACATCACCTTTCGGTGTTAGTCCCAACTCCTTGAGATATTGCACAGCCAGAATATGGCTTGCAACACCACTTTTCATGTCGCAAGAGCCGCGGCCATAAATTCTGCCATTTTCAATCTTTGCGGACCAAGGGTCATCGCTCCAACCTTCTCCACCACCAACAGGTATTACATCAGTATGTCCGTTCAGAAGTAATGATTTTCCGCCACCACTTCCCCTAAGGGTTGCAACAATGTTTGGCCGTCCTTCGTATCCACGGGTAACCGGACGATATCCTGGGTGTTTTTTCAATTCTTCCCAATCCGTATCCCACATATCCACTTCGAGCCCGATTTTCTGCATGTAATCGGACAAAAACTCCTGAATTGCGGCTTCGTCACCAGTAACACTTGGGATGGCAACCATTTCTTGAAGAAGCTTGATTGCATCGTCCTTCGATTCATCAATTTTCTCTAGGATCTTGCTGCGATTTTGATCTATCATTGTTATTTTTCCACTTTGGTATATCTGCATTTTGATTTTCAACTGTTTCAAAGGTCTGGCTGATTGAGCCAAAAATCTATTTAGTTGCAACTTTATTTGGCGAGAGCTTTCAGTTTTGGAACGATCTCATTGGCAATGAGATCAACTTGTTTTTTCTGGTATTTATAAGGGACAAAGATGATTTTCTGGACACCCAATTCGATGTGCTCACGTAGTTGGGCGACACATTCGTCCACCGAGCCCATAATTGCGCTTTCACGAGTGCAATCGCTGTTTTCCGGAAAGTCCCATTCTTTATTGAGCCAGTCCAACATGTCGCCCTGAATGGCTTCTTTGCTTTCACCAACCATGATTGGCAATTGTGAGGCGTTCAGAAGTACGTCCGGATCTTTACCAGATTCTTCTGCAAAACTACGGATCTTATCCCACGACTTTTTGAAATCTTCTGCTCGGTAGAAATATGTTAGCCACCCGTCACCTTCAACAGCTGCACGCTTCAGCACTCGGTCTGCGTAACCACCGATTAGAATTGGAATAGCTGATTGATGGGGTTTTGGATACATTACTGCATTTGACAGGCTATGATTAGTGTACTCTCCAGTCACCCTTTCTTCAGTCCAAAGGCGACGCATAATTTCTAAATTCTCATCCATAATTTTCCCGCGTTTGTTGAACGGAACGCCAACGGCATCAAATTCACGTTTATACCAGCCAGAAGCCATGCCCATGCAAAGGCGTCCTTGGGATAATTGATCCATTGACGAAAGTTGTTTTGCCAAAATAACAGGGTTGCGTAGAGGCAATACAAGAATACCTGTACCCATCTGAATCTTTGAAGTACGTGCAGCAATTCCTGTCAGTACAGTCAGCGAGTCGACAATTGGGAAAGTGGGGTCAACGCCAAGCAGAATGTGATCCCAGACCCAGATTGAATCGAAACCAAGTTCTTCAGCACGTATGCCGTATTCGATAAGTTCCTGTACATTTGGCATTTCAGGGTAGGCCATAAAGTTTCTTGCGGCAATGCCGAACGTATTAGATAGCTTTGTCATTGGGGAGACTCCTGAATGTTTAATCTAAGCAATAAACAGGTGCTCAGAATCTAGCTGCCTGAGTGTTTTGAGTTCAACTTCAGAGGGTGCTTGATTAACTGTGAGATTTCCATCGAAGCGGAGTGAAAATCCGGTATTATCTTGCACCTCTTCGCGCGAGACGCCTGGATTCAAGGACATAACTTGGATTTTTTTAGTCTCCATATCGAATCCAAAAACTGCAAGCTCTGTAATCACGCGGAACATTCCTCCACAAGGCAACCCGCTTTCTGTGCGGGTATTACCACCACGAATGAAACCAGGGCTGGTGATGAAATCTACTTTTTCGACAAAACGTCGCTTCTCATGCTTCATTGCCACAATCATATTAGTTAGACTTGAAATGTCATTTCCACCACCTGTGCCTGGAAGTCGTACTTTTGGCGCTGCAGGATCGCCAATAAAGGAAGAGTTCAAGTTGCCATATTGGTCTATTTGGGCCCCGCCCATAAACCCAACATCGACATACCCCCGTTGCAGCAGCAGTAAAACATCAGTACTTCCAAGCACCATGTTGGACTTTCGGGCGCAGCGCTGGTCATTTGTTGAAGGCGGCAATTTACCAGCCTCGACAAGCGCGCCAACTACGCCGCCCTCAAACAAAATAGTTAGTCCAGGACAGCCTAACTTCTGAGCAAGCGTTGCAGCCAAAAGTGGCACTCCAACTCCGGCGAATACGACCTGGCCATCACGCAGTTGGCGTGCACTTAAAACTGTCAGAATTTCTACTATTGTATAATTAGCGGCATCAATCATTGTAGAAACTCCGACCCAATTGTTGCGCCTCGAGGACTTCATTCAGACCAATCAACTCAAGATATTCATTCCACGAGTTTGGCTCGAAAAAATATTTATCTAGATACGCTTTCATTCCTTCGACTGGGTTGGCATTCACACTCTGAACGTAGGCTTCCATATGGCTCATCATTGGCTCATAAAGCCCATAGCATTCATGAGGAGCAGAACCAAATGGCACCTCTACCACGGCATCAACACAAATGAACGGTATTTTCGTATGCTCCGGCGAGCGTCTAATCTGATCGTTTGAAATGATTCTTTCAGTTGTCAGAATCACCTTATTGGCCGCGAGTGCAAGATCGATATCCATGAATTGAAGCCCATCAATCTGGGCGTTTCCATATGCATCGCAGCGGTGAACATGAATGATGGCTACATCGGGATTCAGTGCGGGAATCAAAAGCAGCTTTTCACCAGTGTAGGGGCAGTTAATTGGCTTAGCTTCAGGCCTTTGGCCCAGCACATCTGAACCTAACATAGAACGAATTGGCAAGAAAGGAACACCCATCCCCCCGGCGCGGAATCGCATTCCGATTGCCATGTGGCTCCACTCATCATAAACTTTACCTTCTATTTCCACATGGTGGCGCATTACTTTGGATAAGCCCCATAAAATACTCTGTGCGAACCAGCTCGTTACAATATGCTTTGAGACTCCGGAACCAAACAACAAGTCACCGTCGGTTGAAGTGATTGACCGAGAGCAAGAGAGATTTTTTTTGCGCTGGCGGATAATTTCCCAAATCATTGCCATCGGCGTTCTTGACATTGTCGAACCACCTATGCCTAGTTCCATTCCATTCTTTATTAGCTTTCCAGCCTCCTCAAGGGTCACAACTCGCTCACGCAGACTGCGATCTCGCTCAGCGAGGTCCGCTCGAAGACGTGAATATGGCTTAAGTTGAGCTTCCAAAATTTGACACTCCGCCTATAGGTGAACACTCTTAATATTGGGCTTTTTTCTCCAACCTGAATTTCATGTATAAAATTCAATAAAGTTGGATATTTTGACTAATTAACCACATAAAAGCCTTAATATAACATTCTATCATTCTAATGATAGGATATATGTAATGAAATACAAGTGAAAAGTGAAGTATTTAAATAATACTGTTTCTCTTTAATTCATTATGTGAATGACGAATATATCCCACTCACTTAATATTATAATCATAGGTTCTGCATTTTTCGCGGGCTTCTACTGCGAATTAGCGCATACTTCACTATCTGTCTAAGTCCAAAGCAAGCGCCGTCAATTTAAACACGCATGCCAAGTGGATAATCGACTAGGTTATACGTAACCTGCTGCAGTGTGATCCTGTGATACACACATTCAAGAATGCAACTGGTTTACCAAAACC
>JAPKAX010000110.1 GCA_028825025.1 Rhodospirillales bacterium
GGAAGAACAAAAGAAATAATAGCCCGTTAAAAGGATGTAATCGCTCAAATGAGACGTAGTTTTATATTTATTGTTTTCGCGGTTTTCGGCACGATTCCTGTCCAAAATGCTATGGCAAGTCTGGAATTGGTTCCTCATCGAGCTTTGTATAAAATGTCATTAATTGAAGCTAGCCCCAAATCGGGCATTATTGGTGCTCGGGGAGCAATGGCGTATCGGTTTGAAGATTCCTGCGATTCATGGATTTCTGAAACCAAAGTGATATTGAAAATAAATTATTCTGAAGGAAATGAAGTTGAAACCACATGGGCGTTTACCAGCTGGGAATCAAAAGATGGTTTGAAATATGATTTTTACGTCCGCCATAGCCGAAATGGAGACGTGATTGAGGTTTTACAAGGTAAAGCTGGGCGCGATACAAAAGATGGGGCTGCTACGGCTGAATATTCAAATCCAGAAGGGACAACGATCAAGCTCCCCAAAGGAACATTATTCCCAACGCATCATTTGACTGAATTGCTTAAAGCGGGGCAAGCCAAACAGCTGATGTTATCAAAAGTGGTTTTTGATGGAGCTAGTTTAGATAACCCGTATCAAATAAATGCAATGATCACGAAAGTCAGTGCAAAGAGAACGAAAACAAAATCGGCCCAGCATGTTCGAATGGCCTTTTTTCCGGTTAAGGCAAAAAGTGAGCAACCGGAATTTGAACTTGGGATTACGTATCGACCTGATGGCGTGGCCGAGCATATTAAACAAGAGTTTGGTACGTTTTCACTGGATTTGTCACCCCATAATATTGAGATACTAAAAAAGCCTGATTGTTAGATTTACCCCTCCACTCCCTAAAGCCAAGCAGCCCCCCGAACGCCACTTGAATCCCCATGTTTGTTTTTAACCAATTGGGTGTCTGAAAAATCAGAAAAAATCCATTGTTCCCAAATGCGAGGCACATTGTTATACAATCGATCTATGTTCGAAATGCCTCCGCCCAATACAATAACCTCTGGGTCCAGAAGGTTGATGACGTTGCTGAGTCCACGGGCTAAGCGATGCTCATAGCGGCTAAGGGTTGCTTCACACTCAGGATCACCGTTTAAAGCCCGATCTGCAATTTCGTGGGTTGTTAGGGATTGGTTAGTGCTGAGTTCATAGTCGTGGACCAAGCCGGGGCCTGATAGAAATGTTTCAATGCATCCGCTTAATCCACAATAACAATCAGGCCCAGGCCGTTCATCCCTGCCGTTGTCTAGAGTTTGTGGCCAAGGTAAGGGCATGTGCCCCCATTCCCCCGTAATTGCGTTAGGGCCGGACAGAAGTTGATTGTTAAAGGCAATGCCACCACCAACACCGGTGCCTAAAATCACCCCGAAGACGGTAGTAGCACCCTTGCCAGCTCCGTCAGATGCTTCTGACACGGTAAAACAGTCCGCGTCGTTGGCAATTTTGACAGGTCTTTTAAGTATGGATTCTAAATCTTTGTCTAATGCGTTGCCGATTAAACAAACTGAGTTTGCATTTTTAATTAGCCCCGTCCGTGGGGAAATGATCCCGGGGATACCAATTCCAACGGCGGTGTTGTCTGGTGCACCTGCATCTGTGGTTATGTGAACAATAAGGGTGACAACGGCGTGAAGGGTTGCGTTGTAATCGCCTTGTGGTGTTGGGACACGGGAACGGCTGAGCTCTTGCCCTTCATTGCCAATGACGATGCCTTCAATTTTTGTTCCGCCTAGATCTATACCAATACGCACATTTTACCTCATAGGTATTATATTTTTATAACTATTTAAAATACATAATTTAAGAAAACATACAATATATAGCTACGTTAACCATATTTTCGAACTATTTATCTAGAATAATGATATAAGTTTTGTTAGAAGTGTAACGCATACTAAGTGTGCCTCTTTATATGGGTAACTGGGAATGAAGTTAAATCAAGTTTTTAGCGGGGACGGTCGTGCGATTTCTCCTCCGGTCTTCGACGGTTTGGAAACACTAGGAATGAGCGGGCTAGAAATAGCCAAAGTTGCTGGGGTTTCTCCACCTACAATAAGCAAGTGGCGCAATGGGCATGTGTTGGTTCCAAATGAAATTGTAGCACTCTTGACATTGGTATTGGCCAGCCGCCTTGAAGATGTGTTCGAGAAAAATGAGGCTGAGAATGCAGCAACTCAAACGTGGACATTAGATCAACACGTTGGTTTAAAAGCGGCACGTGAAGACTTAGAGGCTCAGGAGAAAATTAACTATAATTTACCACCGATTGCAGTTCGCGCTGGGGCGATTCGTTTTCGATATTGGTGGAATACACAACAAAGATTAAAAATAACGGAAATGCAGATGAATGCTGGGCAGGTTCATCAATTCGCAGCAGCGTATTGAAGAGCGGCCTCTGGGGGGCATATGAAGAATTCATTAGGGATTACTCAAGACGGCTTAAGTGCCGCTTTGGAAATCAAAAAAAACTATAAATACAGCCGCCCTATTTTGGTGCCTGGAGAAGATCAGCGCATGTTGGTCCCTGAAAATTTGCTTAACCACAATATTGATTTGCACGGCATTGAAGACCCTTTGTCTCTGGCAATGATGGCAACGCGCGACCCGGAAGCACCGATGGCTTTGGCTGCTGCTGCCCGTCTGTCGCCTTTAGGGGCATCGACTAAATTAATTAGTGGCGTTGCTGAAATTGTTGGTGAAACATCGCGCCATGATATGGTCAAAGAATGCCTGAAATACATTACGGATCAAGCGTTTGATCCTGCATCAATCGCTAAGGTGCGCCACCATACATCTAAATTTATTACTCAAACCCGCCAGCAATATACGTCTGTTCTGCGTGAGAATTTACACAGCTTGATGGAAGGGTCTATTGCGCCTCGTCAATTCGTCCATGAATTCTTCGAGCTGACAGAAGCCGGAAATATGCGTCATAACATACGGCAGAAGCTTGTGGTTAGCTTGATGTTGTCAGCGAATGTGCGCCCCAGTGTGAAGTTTTTGATTCTCGAGAATATCGAGCGCTTACCAAAACTGGTTCGTATCCATATTGTGTCTGCCGTCTTAAAAGCAGAACCGACCCGCCATACAGAAATCATTAAAGAAGAATTGCGCTATATTGTCAGTCAACAAACTCAATTGCGCGATGTGCATTAGAAGGTATTCTGCGAGTTTGGATAGTTGAATACGCTCTAACTCATTTTTTTCTGCAAAGCTACGTTCAAGAATGTAACCATCCACTCCGGTTTTGCTTTAGAGCTAATTGGTCTTTCTTTTCCGGTTTGGTCCCGTATATCTAAAACATGTACAAACCTGAATATTTATTTGGCAAAGGCGTTCCCGAAATGGGAACAACCTTTGAAGTCGCTCCGGGTGTTTATTGGCTGCGGATGCCGCTTCCCTTTGCATTAAACCATATTAATCTATGGCTTTTAGAAGATGGCGATGGCTGGACGGTTGTCGATACGGGCATTGCCCGTGATGAAGTTAAAGCTGCATGGGGAACATTAGCCGAAACCTATTTTTCAGCCGATAAACCGCTTAAACGCATAATTGTCACTCATTTTCATCCCGACCATGTTGGGCTTGCTGGATGGATGTGTGCCGAATTTGGTGTTAAATTGTGGATGCCGATGACCGAATGGACACATGCACGGATGTCTTATTTAGATGATGGTAAAGGGCAATTAGAAGAGACTTTATCGTTTTATCGAGGCGCTGGGTTTGATGATGAAATGTCAGCACAGATTAATAATCGAATCGGGCGTTTTCCGTCTGTAGTCTCGCCGATCCCTACCAGCTTTAACCGCATTTCAGAAGGTGATGATATCGACGTTGGGGGCCGCAATTGGCGTGTCATCATTGGTACGGGGCATTCGCCTGAGCATGCATGTTTATATTGTGGCGATGCAAAAATTTTAATTTCGGGTGATCAAGTTTTGCCCCGCATTAGCCCAAATGTTAGTGTTTGGCCTCAGCAACCAACGGCTAATCCGCTGGCGCAATTTTTGGACAGCTTGAAAAAGTTTAAACATTTGCCAGACGATACTCTGGTTTTACCCAGTCACGATTGGCCGTTTTATGGCTTGTTGGGCCGGCTTGATGATTTGGCGGCTCACCATGAAGAGCGCTTAGACGCGGCATGGGCGGCATGCGCGGTGCCTGCGACGGGTGTGGTTGTTTTAAAGGCCCTATTTCATCGTGAATTTGATGCGCATCAGCTGTTCTTTGCAATAGGAGAATCCCTAGCCCACATTCATCACTTAGAACATTTAGGCCGGGTTGAGCGCGAGATTTCTGCGTCCGGTATTCACTATTTCCGGCAATCTTCTAAAACAACTTTGTGTTTAAAACTCTAACGGGGACTTTGATTTTGTCCACGCATCAATGCCGCCTATAAGATGGCATGCGTTATCTATGCCGGCCTCTTTAACGTCTTTTAGTGCCAACGCGGACCGTTCGCCATAAGCACAATAAAGCAATAGCATTTTGCCGGTTTGTGTTGCCATGGCATGCAGTAACCCACCTGGTTTTATTGCGCTTTCGATTGCGGGGTAGGGAGCGTGAACAGAACTGGGGATAATACCATCGCGCTCGCGCTCGCTACTTTCACGTAAATCAACAAATAAAGTTTGATCATCGCCAAGCTTCGATTGAGCCTGTTCACAAGTCAAAGAACATTCAGTAATCATCGGATCATCGGCATGAAAACCAATGGCCAAATTAGCAGGAACAGCTTCATCCATCAATTTCGGGTTGGGTAAGTTTAAATTATCCATAATTTCTGCATATGCTTCGGCGGAGCTGACTTGAAGGCGTGGGTTAAAGGCTTTTTCTTCACCGATTGTGCTGACCGTTTCCCCTTTATAATCGTGGCCCGGATAAACCAGCATGTCGTCGGGTAAGGTTAATATTTTACCGAATAATGAATTGTAGGCATCGTGAGGATTTCCGTGCTGGAAATCTGTGCGTCCTGTTCCGCGAATCAATAGGGTATCGCCGGTAAAAATACGATCTTCCATCCGGAAACAATAGGAATCGGATGTATGTCCGGGGGTGTAGAGAACCTGTAGCGAAATGTTTTCAATATCAATGCTGTCACCATCGTCGACGCGCATAGAAACAACGTCTACATCAGTGTTTTTCCCCATTACCGTAACGCAATGGGTTTCATCGCGTAGACGGCCAAGGGCTGTAATATGGTCAGCATGGCAATGGGTATCGACGGCTTTTACGAGTTTTAGGTCTAATTCAGATAAAACCCGCATGTATAAATCTACTTTTTCAATAACGGGGTCAATCAATAGGGCTTCTCCGCCTTTGCGGCTTGCGATCAGATACGTGTATGTGCTTGAAGCGCTTTCAAAAAACTGTCGAAATATCATAATTTACCTCGTTATATAATAACCACAGTTAGAACGAAGTTCATATATTATACTCTAAATCAAGTGCCTAAATATAAAATTCTCTCAGTTAATACATGATTTTTTTACACGAAGGCTTGTCCACGGAATACATTCGACTAAGTTCTATAGGTATTTGAAACAACAAAGGGGTCGCTTCTGCATGACAACCACCACTCTTGATCTTAAAGGACTTAGTTGTCCATTGCCTGTATTGAAGGCAAACAAAGCGATTAAAGAATTAATTCCGGGCGATCTTCTTGAGATTTTAGCAACGGATCCTGCAGCGCCTAAAGATTTCGAAGTTTTTTGCGAAAACACCGGGCACGATCTTACATCTTCAACAGAAGAAGATGGCGTGTTCATAATCACTATGACCAAACAGGCTTAATCAAAAAACAGCATACCTGGTCACTAATTCTTATCTCTTTTATTCGGCTAAATCTTGAATTAATACTTTTGCTGGAATATTTTTGTTGGCACGGTTGCGTTCCAAAAAGCCTGCGAACAGGGTCAATAACGGGGGCACGATAAGCAGTGTTAGAACCGCCGAAAGGGCTAGGCCACCTAATACAACTGAGCCTAAGCCCCTGTAAAGCTCAGACCCGGCACCCGGAAATAAGACCAAGGGCATCATTCCAAACACACTTGTTAAGGTCGACATGAAAATCGGCCTAATTCGGTTTCGAGTGGCTTCAAGTGTCGCGCTGGCAACGTCCATGCCTTCATCGCGTATATGAAATAAAGTCTGATGCACCAACAAAATGGCATTGTTGACGACGATCCCGATTAAAATCACGAAACCCAGCAACGTCAGCATATCTAGGGCTTGGAACTTTTGTAAGTTGACCAGCCATAATCCAAGAACACCGCCTGCTGTTGCCAAGGGTACTGACAGCATTATGATCAAGGGGTACCAAAAGCTTTCAAATAAAACGGCCATGACCAAATAAACAATAACCAAAGCCATCAGCAAATCGACTTGGATTGCTTCTTTGGTTTTACTCAATTGATCCGCGGTCCCACTTAAATTGATCTGTATTCCGTTAGGTAATCCATCTGCTTTAATTTTGGTTATGACTTTTTCATTGAGCTCATCAATCACTTCCTGCAAAGGAATTTGGCTGGGAGGGTTGATTTGTAAGGTTACTGTCCGTTCACGTTCAATATGACGGATTTCTGTGGGCCCAGATGTCACTATGACATTCGCTAAAGAGCTGGCTGGGATGATTTTTCCGGATCGGGTGACAACGGGTAGGTTGTTAATGCCCTGTGTTTCAAAAATTTCACCAACACGGCCTTTTAAAGTTAAATCCATGCGGCTTGATCCGACGGTAATTTCAGCTACACGTAGGCCATCATTAAACGCATCAATGGTATCACCCAATTCACGGGTAGAGACGCCGTTATCAGCGAGCTTCGTGCGATCTGGAAGGACGCGAACTTCAGGAGCACCCATGGTTAGGCCCGGTATGGGGCGCATTTGTGTGCCTTGGGACCTCGGCATGATTTGATTGATCATGCCAAAGCTTTTAAGCGCTACATCCAAAATATCCTGCATGTTCGGGCCTGATATATTGAAATCAATACTGCGTTTTCCGCCAATACCACGACCAAACAGCGCTTGTTGTGTAACAAGCCCGAAGGTTCCGGGTTCTTGGAAAGCGGCTTTCCGCATGTATGGGAGCAACTCTTTAACCCGTCGTGGATCAGCTGCTTGAGCACCAAGAATTGTCCGACCCCGGAAGGCGACGAAAAAGAATCGTGATAATTTCGGGTGTTCACCTTGTTTGGCAAACGGCTCTTCTTTAGTTGATAAATGCGGACGAACGGTATCTTCGAATTGCTGTGCAATGCCTACTGTTGTTTTTAAGTTATAACCGGGAGGGGGGACGAGTAGGCCAAAGATCAGGTTTTTGTTGCCGGTTGGTAAATAGTCTAATTTAGGCAGCAGTTTCCAAGTAACGAATGCTCCAGATCCACAAATGACGAAAACGACCATAAGAGCTAATACGCGGCTTGCGGTCACTCGGCGGGTAAACCCGACGGTGGCGCGGACAAACCATTTTGCAAAATCATCAATAACCGGGATGTGGAGACGTTTGACGGTGGTGTCAGTGTCTTTGCCAAGCAATCTGTTGGCTAGTGCAGGGATAACCGTAACCGCGACCAGCAATGACAACATAACCGACACAGATAAGGCAACGGCGATATCGCGGAACAATTGCCCAACTTCAAGTTCCATAATTAAAATGGGAATAAACACCATGACCGTTGTTAGGGCTGAAACCAATACAGCACCCCAAACCTGCGACGCGCCCAAATAAGCGGCCTCAGAACGCGATTTTCCTCGTTCACGGTGGCGGTAAATATTTTCCAGTACAACAATCGCCGCGTCAACCACCATACCCACAGCAAAAGCGATGCCTGCTAATGAAATCACATTAATCGAGCGCCCTAAAGCTGCCATAGCAACAAAGGCACCGATTATGGATATGGGAATGGCTAAGGAAACAACCAAAGTTGCCCCGCCTGAGCGTAAAAACATCAACAGCATAAAGGCCGCTAGAAGCCCGCCAACGACAATGTTTTGTTGAACCAACTCAATAGATGAATTGATATATGTGGTTTCATCGTAAACTTGAACCAGCTTCAACCCGGCGTCGGTTAAAGCGGATTTGTTTAATTCTTCAATGGCTTCTTTAATACCGGCCATAACCTGAATAACGTTGGCCCCATTTTCACGAACTATGTTGACCGCCATTGCGGGCTGACCATTAAAACGAATGCGGGCGACAGGGTCTTTGTAATTGAGCTTAACTTCGGCAATATCACCAACGGTGACCCGCGCCATGCGCCCGGATGCCGTGTCACGTTCTGATCTTAGTAATACGGCGCGAACGTGTTCTATTTTAGAAAATTCACCTTCTGTACGAACGACATATCGGCGCTTTCCTTCTTCAACATCGCCCGCAGAAACAGACGCATTGGCAGCACGTAATTTTGCAACAACTTCAGTAACGACTAGTCCATAACGGGCCATGCTATCGGGGTTAACAATGATTTCCATGCGCTGCTGGGAGCCGCCATAAACGTTCACGCGCGAGACGCCCGGAACCCGTTCCAAGCGGTCCTGAATAATATCTTCAGCAAAGTCGCCATAGGTGTGCATGGATTTAACGTCGTTTGCAACTTTGACCATGGTAAACCAGGCGATAGGGTTATCATCAGACCCAGACGTTCGCATTGTTGGTTGTTTTACTTCCGATGGGTAGCCGTCAACCCGGTCCAAACGGTTAGCAACCAACAACAAGGATTTATCCATGTTGGTGCCAATTTTGAACTCTAGCGTTACCCGTGCACGCCCATCTTCGGACGTTGATATGATTTTCTCTAACCCTTCAATACCGCGAAAAACTTCTTCTTGGCGGTTTGTAATCTCGCGCTCAACTTCAGCAGGGGCGGACCCGGCCCAGTTGGTGGTTAGAGTGATGATGGGCTTTCGAACGTCGGGAATGAGCTGAATAGGGATCGCTTGAAGTGCGACCAAACCAAACATAACCACCATTAATACGGCAGCTACAATTGCGACCGGTCTATCGATCGCTGTCCTAATAAGGTTCATTTTGCTTAATTCTCAACTTTGTTCTTAGGAGCACTTTTGCCTGCCACTGTTGGCTTTTGCATGCCTTTATAACGTATCGATTGCTTCGGTCGCAGGCGTTCGTTGCCACGAATAACAACCACGTCTCCATCCTTCAGGCCACCTTGGACAATAAATCGGTTCCCAGAAGCTTCACCCAATTGAACCGGACGGAAGGCTGCTTTGCCATTGTCGACAATCACCACGAGCTGATTTCCACGGCGGTTTAAAATGGCATCTTTATGGACGGAAAGCATAGCTTTTTGTGCGCCAGATGGGAGGTGCAAAGTGACGGATTGGTTTGCAGCTAAGTTTTTAATACCAATCATTTCAATGGGCTCGAACCGGACTGCGCGGGTGCGGGTTTGTGGGTTTTCTTCGGGTACCACTGCCCGAACAGCGGCTTTAATAGCGCTTTTTCTGTTAATGCTACCATTGATCATAACGCCCGCTTTTAAACGTCCGATGCGTTCAGCGGGAACGTCGGCTTCAATCTCAAGCGTTTTATCGTCAATCAATGTAAATACCGCAGAACCAACACTGACGTAGGAGCCAACTGAGGTATGCTTTTGTGTCACAACGCCATCGTAAGGAGCTTTGATCTCGCCATCGTTATAATCAATTTGGCGCAGTTTTAAATTGGCTTGGGCTTTCCGCAGTTGAGCTTGCGATTCTGCGGCTTCACTTTGTGCAACAATTACGTTTTGTTTTTTATCATCCAAGCGGGCTTGCGAAAATGCAGGCGACTTTTTCAATGAGTTTAACCGGGTCAGCTCTTGTTTAACGAGCTTAATCCGAGCTTTTTTAGTTTCTGTTTGTGCTTTGAAATTAGCGACTTCAGCCTGATATAAATTACGTTCCCACAATAAACGATCACGAACAAGCACAGCCATCACAGCCCCCGCTTCAATCCGGTCACCCACTTCTACGTTGATTTTGCCAATAGCCCCTTTTGCGCGCGCTGCAACGACGCCGGCTTGGCGGGCAATAAACCGACCAATTACAGGGATCGTTTGTGCGAACGGGACAACCTTTACTGTGTCAACTTGAACAAGCGTTGCAAGACGCCCACCACCGGGCTTTTTTTTGTTTTGTGCTAAAGCCCCACCAGATACCAATGCAACGATTGCGGTGGACATTAAAAAGGTGGAAAATCCTTTTGATCTTTTTAGCATCATAAAGCAGTCCTTGTTGATCGCCCATCATAATTGATGGAAATTTTCTATAATTTATAAAGCTGTTTAAATTTAGCTATTTTTGTCGAAATTCAATTCATTTCAGAGTGTGCTGTGGCGATATATAGTTATTTCTCACCAATGGGTAATTTAGTCGTTGAGGAAAAACTATTCAATCAAAATTAGGTCACAAGTAAGTGATTGAAACAGAAGATTTTATATAATTTATGGTTCGTATATTTTGTTATATTAAGATAACAGAAGAATTAGCAGTTGGCAGATAGTTTCGATTCAGCGCAAACTTTGGACCGGACATAAGACAAATATTGGCTAAGGAAGAGTTATGGCTGCATCTGGAGTTTGACCATTTGAATTGTAGCGGCGTATCAGGTT
>JAPKAX010000358.1 GCA_028825025.1 Rhodospirillales bacterium
TCGTAGAAAGGACGTAAGCTATTGATTTAATGGTGGGTGATGAGAGACTCGAACTACATTTATTATCAAGCACTTATTATACTTAACTTTATTAAAAAACAATAGTTTATGTATTTATTTGTCCGCTCATGTATTTAGCTGTATTGCCATATACTAAAACAAAACGTACCAATAAACGTACCATTTTGGGGGTTTTGTCATGCAATTCAAATCAGACACCGAAATTAAAAAGTGGCGACCAAAGGGCAATAACACCCGCGTCCGTTGCGGCCCAAAACTATATGTTCGCGGGTTTGAAACCGGGCGCAAACTGTTCCAGCTGCGCTTTGAGGTCAGTCGCAAAACAAACTGGCTGGACGTTGCTGATTATCCGGCGATGTCGCTGGCAGTGGCACGCGAGATAGCAATTGCGGCGGGGCGATTAGTCAAAGCCAAGGACTGCAGCGTAGAGAGTCTTAGAGTGGCGCTGACAAGGTCTGACAGCGCAATGTCACTTGAGACCGGCATCAAGGCTAAGGGCGTCGCCGATCAGCCTACAAGCACTGTACCAACTTTTGACGAGCTGTATCGTGATTGGCACAAAGACCATCGCGAAAATAACCGCTGGACCAATGCTCAGGCGGAAAATAGGCCGATTAGGAGTTATGAAATACATGCTGAAAAGCATATCGGCACTATGCCCATCGACAAAATACGCAAACCAGCAATCAAGGCGTTTATGCAGCCAGTTTTTAAAACTGCGCCAAAGCAAGCGGCTTTGCTATTGGGGTACATTAAAGAGGTCTTTGTAAAGGCGGGTGATGATGAACTCATTGAGGCGAACCCCTGCCCTACCAAAGCCGCCTTTACTATACCCCGACGCAACGAAAACCCTCATTCGTCACTTCATTTTTCAGAATTGCCCCGTTTAATGGAATGGCTAACTAATGCACCATTCAGTCAGGCGGTCAAAGTCGCGATGAGAATAAGCGTCATAACAGCCCATCGTGCAAGCGTAGTAAGCAATATGCGCTGGCGACACGTTGATCTCGAAACAGGAGTTTGGACTATACCGCCGCGCGATGTAGAAAAACGAGAACCCGGATTAATGAAATCTGGCCATACCTTTGCCAGCAAGCTGCCAGAACGTCTACTGGAGGACTTAAAGGGACTTGATGCCGATCGATCCAATGAGGTTTACGTTTTTTCTGTTGATGGCCAAAAACCAATCAATGCTGAGACCCTGCGCCGCAATTTTAAGAAGCATAGCGATGTCACAACTCACGGCTTTCGGAATACATTTAAAACATGGGCGTTAAATCAAGATCCGCCAATCGACCCTTTTTTAGTTGACCGATATGTCGACCATGCTCTTGTTGGGTTGGACCGGCACTATAGGCGCGACGATCTTTTCCAACAACGCGCCGAATTGGCAGAACGGTATTGCGCATTTGTGATGGGAGAATGTGATGAGCCATAAACACAAAGGTATCCCTGATTTTGACGAAGACCCAACAATTGATACTGTCAATCAGCTTTATCAAAGAAACCGGGCCGATTTGGATAAGTTCAGTGAAGATGTGCTTGAACAACTCGAGTTTGATTATGAGGTTTGCGACGATCCAGACTTTTCTGGCATTAAAGATATAATCCAACCATATGGATATACTGAGAGTGCGCTAAGTCATTTTTACATGAAATACAGGTCTCACGATAACATCGAAGATTTGATCGAAATGTTGGAACTTTACCCAGTCTATGGTTGCACCAATATCAGCCAAGAACTGATAAGATTGATAAGGAAAGCGCGGGTAAAACCTTTGTCAGACAAAGCCATAGAAACAATTTGGTTTCATCAAGAAGTAAAATATTTGTTTTCCGAAATAAATCCAAGAAAACGTGAAGTCGAAGCTGCTTATGTGGAAATCGCAGCACACTTAAATAAAGTTGGAGGCTCCCAGGTGGTAACTGCCGAGAACGTAAAAACTATAATAAAACGAGCTAGAAGAAAAGACGGCTGGGACGGCGATCATGAAGGGGGACTGAACATCAACAAAGGGTCAAGCTATGACAACGGTTGACCCCCTAAAGTTGTAGACCAATGGACATTTATGCGTATCATACAACAGCAACGAACCCAACACAGGAACCGTTGCTATGACTATGAACGCAGGAATTAG
>JAPKAX010000359.1 GCA_028825025.1 Rhodospirillales bacterium
CTTTGAATTGATCGAAACACCAAGTCCTAATCGGTCTCTCAGGCTCACCTCAAGGGCCTTAGTATCGGAATCCTTTGCTGAGCTCACCCTGAGAGCTAGTTTTTTGGGCTCAGATTGCAATTTTATGAGCTTTTCAGTGTCCCTAACATTCAATCCACGCGCGACAACATTTTCTGCCAAGGTAATAACGTCTTTTGCCATCAATAAAGCCCGAGCATGCCCGGCGCTTAAATGGCCATCATCCAACATACTTTTGACCGCATCCGGTAAAGCGATCAACCGAACCATGTTAGCAACATGGCTTCGACTTTTCCCAATACTTTCCGCCATGATTTCTTGGGTGTGGCCAAACTCGTCCATTAGTCGCTGATACCCTTCAGCTTCTTCCAATGGGGACAAATCTTGGCGTTGTAAGTTTTCAATCAAGCCAACTTCAAGAGCTTCCTGGTCGGTAAATTCTTTAATAATGATGGGAACTTCGTGCAATTCAGCCCGTTGAGCAGCACGCCAACGACGTTCGCCCGCAATAATCTCATATTCTGATGGTTTTTCAGGGTGACGCCTGACAACAATTGGCTGAATAATCCCTTTATCACGAATAGACGCTGCCAATTCGTCAATATGCTCTAGATTGATAATACGTCGCGGCTGATATTTGCCTGGATGCAAATGCTCAACGGGTACTGGCTTTTGAGAACGAATTTTGTCCAAATCTTGCATATCCGTAGGTGTACTTTCACCCATTAATGCAGCCAAGCCGCGTCCAAGTTGTTTTGGTTTTTGGGCCATTATCATACCATCCGTTTTTCACGTTGAATTAATTCCCCAGCCAAATTCAAATAAGCTTGAGAACCGGGACAGTTTATATCATAGAGCAATACTGGTTTTCCGTGAGAGGGGGCCTCTGAAACCCGTATGTTTCGGGGGATTACCGTATTATACACTTTTTGTCCGAAGTGTTCGCGCACATCATTTGCAACTAAATCCGACAAATTATTCCGCTTATCGTGCATCGTCAGCACAATGCCTTGCAAATCAAGTGACGGATTTAAAGTTTGTTGGATCATCGTAATCGTTTTCATTAATTGGCTAATGCCTTCTAATGCATAAAACTCACACTGTAATGGTACCAATACAGCCTGCGCTGCGACCAAAGCATTTACGGTTAATAAGCTTAAAGCCGGTGGACAATCGATTAAAATATAATCATAAGCTCCGCTAATTTGAACCAAGGCCTCGCGAAGCCTGAATTCTCTGGCATTTGCATCATAAAGCTCGATCTCAGCTCCATATAAATCAGGACCTGATGTCACCACCTGTAACTCTGGGATTTCGGTATCATGAACAGCATCCAATATCTGGGCTTGACCAATCATGACATGATAAGCATTTATTTCACGATCGTTATGAGCGATACCAAGGCCTGTTGAGGCGTTTCCTTGTGGGTCAAAATCAATAATCAGCACGCGTTGGCGAATAGCAGCCAATGCAGTCCCTAAATTTATCGCTGTTGTGGTTTTACCTACGCCACCCTTTTGGTTTGCTACGGCTAAAACTCGCGTTCTTCGGCCTGATGGCAAAGGGGCGCTCTGATGGGTCGATGTGACACTATCACTCACGATGTTTTACACCTTTTAGGGTAAGAATTGTTGCAGCTGAAAGGGTTTGACTGATTGTCTCGGTCACATTCATTTTCCAACCTTTTCGGGCATCAGTCAATTCTTCCTGTGCCTTTTGACCTTTTAAAAAGATATAGGTCGTATCACCGTCATCAAATTTCCGCGACATTTTGATAAGCTTTGAAAGCGGTGCTAAGGCACGCGCCGTAACCACATCGGCTTTCAAACCCTTGATCGCCTCAACCCGGTGCGCATGAACAATAGCACCCGCATTGGTTCGGTTACTTACTTCTGTTAAAAAAGAACATTTCCGGGTATCAGATTCCACCAAATGGATCTCTGGGCCCCCGTAATGTTTAAAATAAAGCCCCAAGAGCAATCCGGGAAATCCAGCGCCACTACCCAGGTCGATAACTTTCTTAGCATTAGCCGGTATCAGAGGATAAATTTGTGCTGAATCTAAAACATGGCGGCTCCAAACATCGGCCAAAGTGGCGGTACTCACCAAATTGATACTCTTTTGCCATTTTTCAAGTAGA
>JAPKAX010000111.1 GCA_028825025.1 Rhodospirillales bacterium
TGTCAATGCGACCTGGGATCAAGCCACGCCCCGCCGTTGCGGCACCATACTTTTTACCACGTTACCGCAAATTCAAATAGAGCGTTCCGCCCGTGTGTTTATCTGACCAAATGTGCCAATAAAGATTTTAATAACTGACTTTTGTGCCATCTTTGTGGTTGAGTGCACCGCAGATTTGCTGAGTGCTCCACTGATTGTCGCGCAGTAATGTTTCCGCCCGTACGATGAGGCAATGCGCCATCACACGCTCCACACTTTTCCTTACTGGGCCTCTTTGCACCGCAAAGCTATGCGCCTGAAAAAACTTATAACCTCGAAAACCCTTGTTACGCGGGAGTTCACGGCGTATTGTGCCTTGATTGACACCGATATCAACGGCAAGTCCCGATTGCGTCACCTCTCTTTTATTAAGAGCGTAAATCTGGCATTGTTGGTCTTGGGTCAGATGGTGCTAAGCTGTTAGCATTTGTAGAACTCCTATGTAAGAAATCCTCAATAACCTCATCTGGCCTATATAACTCTTAAATTATACACTTGGTTGTTGAATCTGCGAACTATAATAACGCCACTTTGACACAATTGCATTTTTCAAGAAATTTCAAAATATATCCAAAGGTGATTATTATATTTTTACGGTTTCCAACAAAATATTTTCAACCTCTGCAACAACCACACCCCAACTACCATGTTCGTGTTGGCGGATAAGTTTTGTATTTGGGTACCAAGGGCAATCAGATCTGTCTTGCAACCATCGCCATTCAGAAACAAACGGCAACATCAATACAGATTGAACACCAAGACCGCCCGATAAATGGGCAATTGCCGTATCAGGTGTAACAACAATATCTAAGTTTGAAACTAATGCTGCGGTATCATCAAATGTCGTAAGTTCTTCTGTCAGGTCCAGAATCCGTCCAGCCCAAGAATGTGAAGCAATATCGGAAGCCCCACCGTCTTTTTGTAGCG
This sequence comes from Rhodospirillales bacterium, assembly GCA_028825025.1. Taxonomy (GTDB): domain Bacteria; phylum Pseudomonadota; class Alphaproteobacteria; order Rhodospirillales; family Casp-alpha2; genus JABMNT01. The sequence goes on from JAPKAX010000111.1 coordinate 967, forward strand.
AAACAAAGCGCAGCCTCTGATCCATTCCAAACAAATCTTGAAGCGATATAAGATCTAATGAACGCAGGATATTGCGTTGGTGCGCCTTACTTCCTTTCCATGCCAATCCAACCAACACTTCATCGTCTTTTTTGGCTAATCGATCCGACCATTTTTGGACTTTGTTTTCACATATCTGCAAATAAGGAACGGTTGATGGAATGTTCTCGAGGGTCGTGTTAAAAACATAGGACAAGCTGAGCATTGGAATTTGCAAGTCAAATTTGTTGATGGGCATTCCATGGATAATCACTTCATCCACCCCCTCTATACGACTTAAAAGCTCAGCCAATTCCTTTGGGGCTTCAACAATTAGTTTTTTTACTTTTTTTGCAGCCAATGATAAATATCGAGCGAATTGCAACGTATCACCAAAGCCTTGTTCACAATGCACCAGTAGCGTTTGATTTGTTTCATCTTGCCCCTGCCATTGGGGCTTAGACCAATTGCGTAGCAGCGGGGAAAAATGGCTTGTCTTCCATCGCCATTCGAATTCTTTCCAGCCCGATTCAAAAGCCCCCAACTGCAAATGCGCCATGCCCAAATTGCGATGGGCTTCAGCATTTTGAGGATCAAGTTCAATGGCTTTCTGGTAGCAACTTATTGCTTTATCCACTTTGCCCATTTCTTGATAGGCAACGCCTAAATTTGAATGAACATCACTTTCGTTAGGTGCGATTTTTAATGCTTGGATGTAATTAGAGACGGCATCCTCAAAATGCATTTTGATCACGCTCAGAATTACCCAAATTATTATGAGCTAAGGCTTTGTTGATCAGCGCTTGCGGGTGGTGCGCTTGGAGTGCCAGTGCTTGGTCAGCGTGCTCTAACGCAACTTTATATTTTTCTAATTTCAGCAAAGCACCCGCAAGATCAGAATGAACATCCGCCGCATTGGATTCTATTATTAAAGCAAGGTCCCATGCATCACAGGCAGCTACCGGATCTCCCACCGCCATATACACCCGCCCTAAGTTGGCATGATACAACGCATTCGATGTGTCATATGTAATGGCGCGCTTGATCAATGTCTTCGCTTTAACAAAATCGTTCGATTGAAAGGCAATCAAACCGCTCAAATGTGTGGCGTCGGGATGCTGGGGGTTTATTTTTAATAGTTTCTCATAAAGCTCAGCCGCCTCAGTCAACCGGCCCTGTTGATGAGCTTCGATAGCTGACGTCAATAACGTATTTAACTGAATATCCTGTGTGCCCATAAACTCATGCTAACGGAAGTGACGCGTTAGGAAAAGTTTGGAAGGATGAATCACGGCAGGATTTTTTACCTTGGAGAAATACTTATTTGCAGCCAAAATAAATAAAACTTAAAAGCCTAGCATCAGGGACAACGAAATGAACTCAAGAGACGTTAAATCAGCCGCTGACGCCCGCGCCATTATTGAAGAACGAGGGCTTGAATATGTAAAAGTTGGTCTGTTCGATATCGACGGGATCATGCGCGGTAAATACATGAAAAAAGAGAAGTTCTTTTCTGCTCTTAAGGACGGATTTGGTTTTTGTGACGTAGTTACAGGCTGGGATTCTAAAGATCAATTGTACGACAATGTAACGGTTACCGGGTGGCACACCGGCTATCCGGACGCAGCAGTGCGGATATTACCTGAAACATGCCGCGATATTGCGTGGGAAGACGGTATGTTGTTGTTTCTTTGTGAATTTGTTGGCGAACATGAAGCAGTTTGCCCGCGTGGCACCTTGCGTCGTGTTTTAGAAAAAGCCGACAGTATCGGCTACCAAGTGTTAGCTGGGCTTGAATATGAATTTTTTATGTTTGAAGAAACACCACAAACCGTGCGTGAAAAACACTACAAAAACCTAAAACCCATCCACCCCGGCTCATTTGGTTACTCTATGATCCGAAATACCGTTGATTCTGATTTGTATCAGGATTTATTAAACGGTTGCTTGGAAATGGATATGGCGCTGGAAGCCCTGCACGAAGAAGCAGGCCCCGGCGTATTAGAAGCGGCCATTCAGGTTGATAGCGCCTTACATGCAGCCGATAAAGCGGCCTTGTTTAAAACCTTTGCTAAAGTCATGGCTCAGAAAAATGGGTTAATGGCGACTTTTATGGCAAAGTGGTCCGCCGATTGGCCCGGCCAAAGTGGTCATATTCATATATCTTTACAAAATAACGACGGCAGCACGGTTTTTCATGATTCATCGAAAAAGGGCAACATTAGTGATGCCATGCGCCACTTTGTTGGTGGCCAGCAAAAACTGATGCCTGAGATGCTTGCGATGATTGCATCAACGGTCAATTCCTACACCCGCCTGATTCCCGGATTTTGGGCCCCAACGGATGCAAGCTGGGGTATGGATAACCGGACTTGTGCGCTGCGCGGTATTTCAGGGTCGGCAAAATCTCAACGGGTCGAATACAGGGTTGCGGCGGCGGATGCGAACCCATATCTAGCACTTGCTGCAGCTATCGGATCGGGATTGTGGGGGATTGAGAATGAGATTGAGCCTGAATTAGAAGTTGTTGGTAATGCTTATGATAAAAAATTCCCTAAACGCATGCGCCTGCCCCGAACGTTGATGGATGCGGCACAGGATTTAAAAGCTTCGAAACCAGCGCGGGAGCTGATGGGCGATACCTTTGTTGATCATTTTGCCGCCACCCGCGAATGGGAAGAGCGGGAATTTCGGAAAGCCATTACCGATTGGGAAATGGATCGTTATTTTGAAATCATATAGGGGGTGCATATGTATAGAATATAAAACGCTTGGATCGCCGTTTTATTCTGTGCCCTATTCGCCTTTTCGGCACCCGTGCGGGCAAATGAAGGAACCGATGTTATTGGCACGGTTGCGCGCATTCAAAAATCTATAGTCGTCAAGCAAAATGCCCTGCCCCAGATTTTAAATGCCGGTAGTAATATTCAGTTAGGCGATGTCATTTCCACCGACAAAAAAGCCCGGGTTGAGATTGTTATCAGCGATGGCGCAAACTTAACCTTTGTCGAGCGCATCCATTTTGATGTTCAAGAATACGTCATCCACCAAGGTGGCAACAATTCCGTCATGCGCTTGTTAGAAGGCGCATTCAAAGTAACCAGTGCAAAATTAATGCAAACCGCTGATGCATCTTTCATCATCAACACCAACACAGAAACCATTGGAATTTGCGGAACGACTTTCTGGGGCGGGTCTATGGATAACGGTTTTGAAGTCGCGCTTTTAGCTGGAAAACGTGTTTATGTAGAGACCAAGGCAGGGTGGGGTGATTTAAGCACAATCGGCAATGACACAAAGTTTACCGGAGCCAGTTTGGCCCCATCGAAACCGAAAAATTTGGATAGAAAAAAGTTGATTGGGCGATAGCAACGGTTACTTTCAACGAATAGGGGCTAGCCCCTGCATCTGTCATCGAAAGGACTACCGAAATGACCACAGCTTTATTTGGAAATTGGAACTATCCTACCCCTATACGGTTTGGTGCAGGCCGCATTAAAGAGCTTTCGGATTCCTGTAAAAGTGTTGGTATGAAAAACCCACTTTTGATTACCGATCCGGGCTTAGCCGCATTACCCATGGTGAGCGATGCCATTGCCCGCAATAATGCGGATGGATTGCCAACCGGCCTTTTTTCAAACGTCAAACCCAACCCGGTCAGTAAGAACGTTGATGACGGTGTAAAAGCTTATTTGGCAGGTGGGCACGATGGTGTTATTGCATGGGGCGGCGGCAGCGGCGTTGATGCAGCCAAAGCGGTTGCCTTAATGGTCGGTCAAACCAGCACCATATGGGACTTTGAAGATGTTGGAGACAATTGGACACGCGTCAATGTAGATGGCGTTGCCCCCATTGTTGCTGTTCCAACCACATCAGGCACCGGCTCTGAAGTTGGCCGGGCGTCGGTTATTGCTAATGAGGAAACCCATACGAAGAAAGTCATTTTCCACCCCACCATGCTGCCTCAAGTTGTTATTTGTGATCCGGAATTGGTCACAGGCCTGCCCCCTGCCTTAACCGCTTACACAGGCATGGATGCTTTGGTTCATTGTTTTGAGGCGTATTGCGCGCCGGGATACCACCCAATGGCGGAAGGTATTGCTTTGGAAGGCATGCGCTTGGTTCAGCAATGGTTACCCGCTGCCGTTAAAGACGGCTCAGATATAGAAGCACGCGCGCATATGATGTCGGCTGCTGCTATGGGGGCAACCGCGTTCCAAAAGGGCTTAGGTGCGGTCCATTCGTTAAGCCATCCCGTGGGTTCCGTTTACGATACCCACCATGGCCTGACCAATGCAGTGTTCATGCCTTACGTAATGAATTTTAACCGCCCAGCAATTGAAGACCGGATGGATTTATTGGCCCAATATTTAGACCTGCCCGGTTCTGGTTTTTCAGCCGTAATGGACTGGGTTCTGGAATTGCGCCAAACCTTCAACATTGCAAACACTCCAGTTGATTTAGGGGTTGAAGAAAACCGTTTGCATGAATTGTCTGAAATGGCTGCGAATGATCCAACCGCAGGCGGCAACCCGATACCCGTGGGCACTAACGAAATGAAAGTGATGTATCAAGCTGCCATGGCCGGGCGCTTATAAATATGACCGGCACACACGAACGTTTGGTTGCCCTGTTAGATGAACACGGTGCCACATACCGCATTGTTGAACACGAAGGCATTGGTGCCTGCGGATTACTGAGCGGCGGGGCTTAGGCTTATAAATCTTTGAGAATTTCGCGCGCAGCATTATGGCCGGGCGCTCCGGTTACGCCGCCGCCGGGGTGGGCTCCTGATCCGCATAAATAAAGCCCCCGAACGGGCATTCTGTAATCCGCATGACCCAGCGTTGGGCGCATACTGAACAGCTGGTTTACGCCTAAGCTGCCGTGGAAAATATCTCCGCCGATCAAACCAAATTCACGCTCTAAATCTAACGGGCTTAGAATTTGGGTGCCGAGAATGGATGCTTTGAAGTTCGGAGCATGGGACGTAACCAAATTAATAATCGCTTGAGCCGCATCATCGCGATGATCATCCCATGATCGACCCATCGATAATTTTGGATCAAAATGCTGGCAAAATAAACTTGCGACATGTTGATCTTTGGGGGCCAAAGTCGGATCGATTGTGCTTGGGATTAGCATTTCAACGATTGGCTTTTTTGACCAACCAAAGTCCATGGCATCGCGGTAAGCGCGTTCCATATAAGCGATGCTGGGGGCCATAATGATCCCGGCGGTGTGGTGTTCTGACTGATCTGTGCCGGGTAAACAGTTGAAGTCTGGTAATTCGCTTAATGCGATGTTCATCCGAAAAGTGCCAGACACAGACTTGAAGTTATCTATCCGCTTCAAAAAATCTGGCGGCACAACGTCTTTGCTCACCAGTTTATCGAACAATAATTTTGGGTGGGTATTGGCTGCAACCACGCGAGCCGTAATTTCACGACCATCTTCTAAAACAAGTCCGCAAACTTTGCCCCCATCGGTTTCAACCCGCGCCACTGGAGCCGACGTTTCAATTTCAACTCCCGCCTCACGCGCGGCGTGTGCCATGGCTTGGGTGATCGCCCCCATGCCGCCAATGGCATGGCCCCAAGCGCCGGGGTTTTTCATGATATCGCCAAAACAATGGTGCAATAAAACATATGCCGTGCCCGCCATATAAGGGCTGGCAAAATTTCCAACCACGCCATCAAAAGCAAACAGAGTTTTGACCGGATCACTTTCAAACCAACGATCCAAAAATTCAACCGCGCTTAAGGTCATGATATCGGCAAAGTCGCGTTGATCTTCGATACTCATGCCATAAAAGCGTTTTCCGGTTTTCCAGAGCCGCCACAAATCAGAAACCCCACCGCCAACATTGGGTGGGGTTTCCAGAATAAATGATTTTAAGACATTGGCGAGGCGCAAAATCGTTTCTTCATAATCGGCTAAGTGTTCCGCATCGTGGGCTGAATGCCGCGCCACTTCAGCTTTCATTTTGTCGGCGTTCGCGTGGGCCTTTAAATACCCGCCATCATCCGTAGGCAAAAAGTTAGATAACGGGCGCTCGATCAGTTGCAGGCCGTGGGCGTATAAATCGAGATCATCGACGACTTTTTTATTCAATAAACTAACCGTATACGCACATACGGAATTACGGAATCCGGGGTTAAATTCTTCCGTAACAGCTGCGCCACCAACCACACCCCGGCGCTCGAATACTTTTACTTTTAGCCCTGCTTTTGCCAAATACGTGGCACATACCAATCCATTGTGACCCGCGCCAATAACAGCAACATCACAATCGTTTGCCATTATTGTTTCGCCACATAACGCGCCATAACTGGTTGATCAACCCAATTGGCCACTTCACGTAAGCGCACATCCGGGTCCAAAACATCCGCATCAACACCCAACAACCAAGCTAAGTCTTGCCGGTTTGGGTTTTGGTATAAAAGATCCATTTCGGATGCGTGTGACAACGCATCAGCTTCGGAAGCATAAAAACCATCATCAGTCATGAACTTTGCATAAACTCGGATCAATCCAGAGACATGGGCCAAATCAAATTCAGGGTGGTATTGCATGCCCCAAAAGGTCCCGCCATCGAAGCGAATGATCGCGGCTTGAACGCTGGTGTGGTTGTTTTCAGCCAACACAATGCTGCCTGCGGGCAGATGGGTAACTTCATCAAAATGAATGGCAGGAGAATCAAAAACGGTAGCTTTACCTTCATAATATGCTGCCGCGCGCCCCGCATTCGTTAACGTAATTTTTCGAGCAAACCCAACTTCACGGCCGCGCGGATTAACACCGACAACACCACCCGCCGCACGAGCCGCAATTTGCAAACCCCAACAGCTGCCTAAAAATGGGATTTTAGCTTTGAAAGCGGCGCGGGCTAAATCGATTTGACGGGTGATTTTTGGGTTATCCGCATCGGTTGGTAAATTAAGCGCTGAACCACCCAATATAAATCCATCATAACCATCAAATGATGTTCCGGTGGGCAAAGACTGGTCACTGTCTGCTGCAAAAATTACATCGATTTCAGCATTGGGGCAAACCTGCTTAATCGACTTTGCATATGCACTGCTGCCAATCATACTGCCAACAGCTTGCATTTCTTCGCAGCGTTCTTGGGTGTTGCCTTCGGCAATTAGAATTCTAGGTGCAAATGCCAAAGCCTCACCCCCTACCTTTCGCCAACATTGTTGGAATGACCAATTTATCAATCCAATTGCGTACTTCTAAGCGGCGAACGTCTTCGTTCAAAATGTCATCATCAATCCCTAAACGCCAAGTCAAATCCGTTCTGTTTGGATTTTGGAATAAGGTTTCCAAAAGATCGACATAATTTTCACCCGCTTGGCGGTCTTTAAAAAAACCCAAGCCCATTAATTTATCAATCCGGCACCAAGTCAAACGCGCCATTTCATGCAAATCATATTCCGGGTGATATTGAAGCCCCCAAAACGGCGTACCGTTATACAACACAGATACGGATTGAATGCGGGTAAAGGAGTTTCCGGCCAAAACAACTGAGCCTGCGGGCATGTGGGTAATTTCATCAACGTGGCTGATATAGGCATCAAACACCGATGACTTACCTTCATACATCGGATGCCCACGCCCAGCGTCAGTTAAAGCGATTTTACGGGCAAAGCCCATTTCACGGCCGTTCGGGTTAGCGCGACAAATACCGCCCGCTGCCACAACGGCAATTTGCGCCGCCCAGCAACTGCCGAAACCCGGAACGCCGGCTTCAAAACAAGCCCGGGCGAAACCGATCTGGGTGTTGACTTCCGGTGTATCTTCAAAAACCGTCAAACTGCACCCGGTCCACGCAACACCGTCGTAATCAGATAACGCTTTACCCGATGGGACGGATGCCCCCGGATCACTGGGATAGATAATATCACAAAGGATGTTTGGGTTTATTTTGGTCAGCATTTGTAAGTACTGATCCCCGGCACCCGAGGCGCCCCCTGCTTTTAATTCATCGCGGGCTGCTTTGATGTATCCATCGATAACCAAAATTCGAGGAAAAGTGCTCATTACTCACCTACTCCGTAAACGCATCAATAATAGCCGGTAAATCGGCATGGCGTTCACAAATGGCATCGGCGGATGTCGTGCTTTTGTCCATATCACGCTTGGCCGTGAACAAAACGCCCTTCATACCAAGCGCTTGCGGACCTTTGATGTCGTTATGATCGCGGTCACCAATGTGAACCATTTGGCTAAATTCTGAACCCAATTGGCTCGCGGCAGAATCGAACATAGCGCGATTTGGTTTTGAATTTCCAACTTCATCAGAAAAAGCAAACCCCGAAAAGAACTGCTTCATATCATGAATTTCCAACCATTCGCGCAATCCAGCGCCTGATGTAATGATGGTATCTGAAATTACACACAGTTTATAGCGGCTGGCCAATTCAGCCACAGCATCGCGCGCACCAGCAATTGGGCTTGGGGGGACGTCTAATTCCAAGAGCTCTTGAGAATAAGCCAGCGCGTCCAATTCAGCTTCCGGCAAAGTGCGGCCCAAGCCGGTTAATAAAACGCTTAAGCGTTCTTTGGCGGTCCACGTTATGGAATGACCTTTCCAGCATTTAACAAAGGCTGCATTTACAACACCGTAGCCAATGGCCAAATCTTCAGATGATATGGGCTGATGCTTATTTAAAGCTTCCAGAACCAAATGATGGCGCTCGTCTGGTTTTGAGCGCAGGCCTTGTCTGGCGCGCTTTGGCTCGTCCGATTCATCGTCAATAATAGTGTCCCATAAATCGAAGGTTACTGCTGTAATTTTAGTGCTCAATTTACGCCCCTTGCCTCATTTAATCCGTGCAAATAAAAAATAAAATAAATGTGCGGCAAGGGCCGGGCATGGTCAACACCATAGATCACCACAAATGGTTTAACACCCTAGTTTCCATGCTTTCAGGGCTTTTTCAGCCAGACGTATTTGAAAACGATGCGTTTGTTTTTTTAGCTCACCCAAAGCCCGTTTCGGATCATTGCGTTCGTTGTGGGCTAAAACTTTTACTGTGTCTCGAAATGACAATGAAATCCACTTATAGGCTTCGATCAGGTTTTTATCGTTGGCCCAGCTTTCTTTATTAATTTGCCCTAAAATAAATTACGCCGCAACATCACCTTGGTTAGCCGCCTTCGTGTGACATTCAATAGCAACCCCATAACTAGACGGCACGCCTCGCCCATGGAAATATAAATCGCCCAAAGCTAATTGAGCATCCGTATGGCAATCAAAATTGGCAGCTAAACAGAACCAGTCAGCGGCACGCGCGTAATTTTACCGAACCCAACCCACAGCATACATGCGGCCCAATTCAAATTGTGATCTGGAATATCCACGATCTGCTGCTTTACGGTACCATTTTACAGCTGCAGTGTGGTTTTGGATCGGTGCTTCAGCCGTCCGAAGAAGCTCTCCGGCCTTATGTTGTGCTCGAATATCACCGCTTGTCGCATTTTTACGATACCATCGAGCTTCGACTGATAAAGCACTAAGGCTTGCTCAGCCAGATTTTCATCTGCGGCTTTATAAAAATG
>JAPKAX010000360.1 GCA_028825025.1 Rhodospirillales bacterium
GTGGCAAGCGGAGACCTTATTGGTTGCATCTATCTTGTCTTTGTCATTAATTTTGTTAGTTCGCCATCAATTAAAATTGGGAGTAATATTGTGAAAAATCATATCTTAAACTGTGCCGGGATCTTTGCATTAGGCATCAGCAGCGCATCTGCAACAGAAGTACAACTTCGTATTTTAGAAACAGCTGATATTCATGTTCATGTTGTTGACTACGATTATTACGCTGATAAAAACTCAGTTGCCGTTGGCTTGGCTAGAACAGCCACGTTGATTAACCAAGCCAGAGACGAAGTCGCAAATTCAATATTGATCGATAATGGTGACCTTATTCAGGGTAACCCGCTTGGCGACTATATCGCCAAGGAACGCGGCTTGAAAAAGGGTGAAACCCATCCTGTTTTTAAAGCTATGAACTTGTTAAAATACGACGTTGGCAACCTTGGAAATCACGAATTCAATTATGGATTAGATTTTTTAAACGAAGCATTAAACGATGCTGATTTTCCGTACATCTCGTCAAATACGTTTATTTATGACGGTGACCTTGATGACACCAACGATAAGCATGCCTTCACCCCATATGTTATCTTAGACCGTGAAGTAAGCGATGTAAAAGGCCAGAAGCATAAAATAAAAATTGGCGTCATCGGGTTTGTGCCTCCACAAATTGTACAGTGGGATGAGGTGAATCTAACTGAAAAAATCATAACTCACGATCTTATTAAAACCGCGACAAGGTTAGTGCCTGAAATGAGGGCCAAGGGCGCGGACATAGTTGTCGCGGTTCCTCATTCTGGCTTTAGCACAGCGACCATGAGTGGGCGTGATGAAAACGCAACATATTACCTTTCTAAAGTTAAAGGGTTAGATGCCATTTTATTTGGGCATGCCCACAAAGTTTTCCCATCAGATGCCTATGCAGGGATAGAAGGTGTTGATATAGAAAAGGGCACAATTAATGGCGTTGCTGCCACCATGCCCGGTTTTTGGGGCAGCCATCTTGGGCTTGTTGATTTAAATCTCGATGTAGATAGCGATGAAAATTGGACAGTCATAACTGGCCAAGGCTCTGTTCGAGGTATTTATGAGCGTGATGGCCGTAAAAAAATTGCGCTTGTTGAGCCTGATCAAAGCGTAATTGATGTTGTAAAAACAGAACATTCTGAGACCTTGGCTTTTATGCGTAAAGCAGTTGGCCAGACCAGTGCAGGAATCAATTCATATTTTGCTCTGGTACAAGATGATCCGTCTATCCAGATTGTGACAAACGCCCAAAAGTGGTATGTTGAGAAGTTAATCCAAGGGTCCGAATATGACGGCATTCCAGTGTTGTCAGCGGGCGCACCTTTTAAAGCCGGTGGCCGTGGTGGAGCAGATTATTACACCAACATTCCAGCGGGTGAAATTGCTTTGAAAAATGTTGCTGACCTTTACATCTACCCGAACACATTGCGTGTTGTTTTACTTAACGGTGCACAAGTGCGCGAATGGTTGGAAATGTCGGCTGGTGCGTTTAATAAGATTGACGGGTCGGTTTCAGCAGAGCAACCCCTCCTCAATCCTGATTTTCCATCCTATAATTTTGATGTTATTGACGGAGTTGGATATAAGGTCGATCTAACACAAGAGGCACGGTATAATAAAAAGGGGGCCATAGTGAGCCCAGACAGCCACCGTATCATTAATATGACTTTTAATGGCAAACCTCTTGATATGACAGCACAGTTTGTTGTTGTTACGAATAACTACCGTGCAGGCGGTGGCGGAAACTTCCCTGGGCTTGATGGAACAACGACCATTATCAAAGCCCCAGACGAAAACAGAACAGTTTTGGCAAATTATATCTTTGATCTGAAGAAAATTGATCCAAGCGTAGATAGCAACTGGGGATTTGCCCCCATCGCAGGAGACACAAACGTTACTTTCGAAACGTCGCCATCTGCAAAAGACGCGTTAGACGCCGCGGATGTTATTCAATATGTTGGCGCAGGTGTGGATGGTTTTGGAAAATACAAAGTATCCTTTAAATAAACAAAACCTGCTATAAAATGATAAAAGGGGCGTATGCGTCCCTTTTATATGTCAGCCAGGCTTTGTTGATGGCGTGGATGCCGCCACTTACCTTAAGACGGA
>JAPKAX010000112.1 GCA_028825025.1 Rhodospirillales bacterium
GCGGAGCCAAAAACATTATCGTGTCACTAACATCGTGCTGGTCCAAACGTGTATTGGGCTCTAAATATTCCAATAAAATTTACATTTTTATAAGCTTTAGGGGATGTATCTTCTTAGGTGATATAAATTTCCTTGTATGAGTTATGTGGTAACGATTTTGCTTAATGTTGAGAGATCGGGAACGATGTCGGTGGCTTTAGGAAAAGGGCTTTTCTGACCGGGCTCAACCCGCCCTAAAAAAGGTATGCCACAAGCTTTTGCAGCATCATGATCGGTCATTGCATCGCCGATAAACAGGCATTGATCTGGGCTAAACCCATGATCATTAAGGACCTCGTTGACGATATCTTCCTTCCTGCGTGGTGATCCATAAATTCCTTCAAAAAACATATTGATACCGCGCTGATTGGTAATCCGCCTGAGCTCATGTTCGGGTGTGCCTGAAACCACAAATCGCTTCATTTGCCCTTCTGATTTAATTAAAAATGCCAAAGCCCCATCAACGCTTTCACACTCAACAACTTTTTGTTCGACAATCTGAGAGTATTTTTGGCACAACACATCGTGGTCGAATTCAGTTAAATCGATTCCTAAGAATTGTTTATGGGCACGAAGAATTTTAACAACCCGCGATATCCCTTCATGGGATTTATGGTAAGCAACCACTTGGGCAATCACCTCTGGCGATTCGTCCTTATAAAGCTCACTAAAGGCATCTACTTTAATATCAGTAGATTCGACAATTACGCCATCAAAATCAAAAAATATCGCCTGCATCATAACCCCTACGAAATCACCACATCTTAATCTGGCTTATTCCAACGGTTCTCTGCCTCATCATCAGACGTTCGAGCATCAACCCATTTGCCAACGCCCGGGGTATCTTCTAGCTTCCAAAATGGAGCTTTGGTTTTCAGCCAATCAATTAAAAAATGACAGGCTTCAAAAGCAGAACCGCGATGGGCGGAAGCTGCGGCTACCAAAACGATTTGTTCCCCTGGCTTTAATCGACCATAACGATGAATGATTAACGTTTCGTCCAGGTTCCAACGTGAATGCGCTTGCTTTTCAATATCAGCCAGTGCCTTTTCCGTCATTCCCGGATAATGCTCCAACGTCATAGCGGATATGCGTTCATCGCCAGCCATATCGCGGACCAGACCAACAAAACTACACAGCCCCCCAATTCCCGTATTGCCATCGGTCATTTTTTTAAGCTCATCGCCTAAATCAAAATCTTCAGCTTGAACACGGATCATAATATCAGCCCCCCGTTACCGGCGGAAAGAAAGCAATTTCATCGCCATTTGAAACCCTATGATCCAAATCTACATATTCCTGATTAACTGCAACCCGAACCACAGCATTATCGGCAAAAGCTGTTTCATATCCGGTATCTTGCTGTTTTAACCAAGCAACCAAATCAGAAACAGACGCCACGCCTTCCGGCAAATTCAAATCCTCTTCTGATTTTCCAACCGCTTCACGAACCCAAGCAAAATACAGAATCTTCATCGCGTTACCTCGTTAAACGGCAAAAAGTCGACAAACTGCCCACGATCAACCACTTCCATATCTTCGTTCAATTCTAGTAATCCATCCGCATCAACTAATGATGTTAAAATACCCGATCCTCCGCTATGAATTTTATGCGCGGTTAATTGCCCCTTATCATCAGGTTGCACACGAACCCGGACCCATTCTTTACGGCCTAACTTTTTTGCATAATCAAATCCAATTTTAACAGAATACCTGGCAGCTTCTGTAACCGAAGCTCCAGAAAGCATCAAAATAACGCCACGGGCTATGGTCATAAAAGTCACCATGGCCGCAACCGGATTACCAGGCAGACCAATAAATGCAGCCGCCCCCAATTGGCCTAAGGCAATAGGCCGGCCGGGCTTAATAGCTAAACGCCATAAGTTGACTGTACCTTGTGAGCTGACAGCAGCCTTCACATGATCTTCTTCGCCAGCCGATACACCCCCTGATGTGATCAACAAATCGTGGTTTTTCGCCGCCTCTTTAAGCGCTTCTGTTATCGTCGCTTCTTCATCCGGCAAAATACCTATGTCGGTGACCGCACAGCCCAAATCAAGCAACTGAGCATGGGTCGAATAGCGGTTGGAATCATAGATGCTTCCGGCGGGAGCATCGCCCGACGGATCGCGCACTTCGTCACCGGTTGAAAATACAGCAACTTTAAGGCGCTTAAAAACGACTACTTCAGAACGCCCAACAGCCGCTGCCATACCCACTTCTTGGGGTCGAAGGCGCGCACCTTTGTTTAATACGATATCACCCGTTTTGACATCTTCACCTTGCATTCGTCGATTAGACCCTGATTTCAAGCCCGCGGGCAATACCACAACGTCACCATCCGTTTCACAATCTTCTTCCATATAAATTGTATCAGGGCCACCGTTAGCGCATGTCGGCATGGGTGCACCTGTGAAAATCCGATACGCTTCCCCGCGCTTTGGTTCGTGCTCCAACGGATGCCCAGCCGCAATCCGGCCCCCAACAACCAAGCGGGTGTCTTGGCTTGTGTCTAAATCATCAAAATAAACCGCATATCCATCTACCGCAGAATTATCGTGCGGCGGGACATCACGCCCTGCCTTTATATTTTCTGCCAGAATCCGCCCAATAGCATTAATCAAAGGCACTGCTTCTGTGCCAACAACAGCCGATAAGCGACTGCGTAAATCATCAAGCGCTTGGCCCAACGGGATCAATTCTCCACTAAAGGCAAAACAATCGTCTTTAAGCTGTGCCATTAATTTGACCTTTCGGCAATTCGCAATAATTGATTATAAACTGAGCAACAGCACTCACATCGTTCAAATCAAGGACGGGAACGGTATCGATCAATAAATCCTCATCCGTAGCAACGGCGACCACAGACGGATCATTCATCGCAATGAGCTGCTTTCCTACTGATTGTCTAAAAACTTCTAATTTCGCATGGGAATGGCTTTTAAACCCCTCAATCAGGACCAAATTCACATCATCCATGCGGGCCAATAGCTCTTCAATGTGGGGCTCAGGCTGGTCCCGGTTTTCGTTTAACAAGGCCCAACGCTCGGTACCTGTAATTAACACCTGACTAGCCCCTGCAACGCGGTGTTCATGGGAATCTTTACCAGGTTTATCGATATCAAAATTATGATGAGTGTGTTTCATCGTTGAGACCCGATACCCATGAGATATCAATTCTGGGATCAACTTACGGATCAGCGTTGTTTTGCCGCTACCACTCCATCCTATTAGGCCAAAAATTTTCATATGCGCTTGTCTTACCCTGTCCCAATTATCATTTCATATTGAATTTAAACCCATGAGAATCAACCGTTATCGGCTGTTGTATCAGAATCGGGCTTAGGTTTGATTTGACGCTTTGGTGATGGGGCGTGATCGGTTTCCACAATATGGCGGATACCATGAACCAAATAATCGTATCCAGTGACCAAAGTTAATAACGCAGCGCCCCATAATCCGCTGACACCAATTTCCGTCGTTGATACGGGGCCAAAATCAGGACCGTTGGGTCCAACCATTAAAAACCCGAGCGCAAGCATCTGAATTCCGGTTTTCCACTTCGCCAATTTACTAACAGGAACGCTAACATCCACTTCAGCCAGAAATTCCCGTAAGCCAGACACCAGAATTTCGCGGCATAAAATAACGGCTGCAGGAAGAACCAACAATCCAGAGATACGGTCGATGCCAACTAATGCCAAAAGCACGGCCGCAACCAACAACTTATCAGCTATTGGGTCAAGAAATCGGCCAAATGCGGATTGTTGGTGCCAGGCACGGGCCAAGTAGCCGTCAAAAAAATCAGTGATGCAGGCATAAGTATAAGCGCTAAAAGCCAACCAACTACCCAAAGGGTCGTCAATAAACAAAAGCAGGCAAATTAAAACCGGAATCGATAAAATACGAGAAACGGTTAAAATATTAGGCAAGCCACGTAACATAAAAAAATCCACTCAAAATGTCTAAAACGGAAGTAATCTGCTTGTAATCTAACTACCCATCAGGATGAAACCAATCATAAATTTTATTTGCCAACGCCTTATTTATCCCCTCCGTCGCTTCAAGGTCAGTGCGGCCCGCTTGAGCAACGCCATCAGGCCCGCCAAAATGATGTAATAGGGCTTTTTTTCGCTTCGCACCAACGCTTGGGATTTCATCTAAAACTGAGCGTGTTATAGCCTTCGATCTTTTCTGACGGTGGCTGCCAATGGCGAAACGGTGCGCTTCATCGCGCAAACGCTGTAAGAAATAGAGCGCCGGGTTCCGGGCTTCCAGCTCAATCACCGGACTACCGTCGGATAAATATATCCGTTCCCGGCCTGCGTTGCGGTCTGGACCTTTTGCAATGCCAGCAATCGCAATATCGTCGATGCCTAATTCTTCGAACACTTGCAATCCCTTACTCAACTGACCCTTGCCGCCATCTAACAGCACCAAATCAGGCCATTGTCCAGACGTCTTATCTGGGTCTTCACGCAAAGCTCTTGAGAAACGCCGGGTCAAAACTTCCTTCATCATCGCGTAATCATCACCCGCCGCATAGCCCTCGCTCCCAGCATGGCTTTCCGTTGGAGCGGATCCTTTAATGGTGAATTTACGATATGCATTTTTCATCAGCCCCTCAGGCCCAGCAACGATCATACCACCCACCGCCTTGGCCCCTGAAATATGGCTGTTATCATAAACTTCTATACGTGCAGGCACACGGTCAAGTTTGAACACCTCTTGGACGCGTTCAAGCAAGCGCCGTTGCGAAGCACTTTCCGCCATTCTGCGCCCATGGGCCTCTTTTGCGTTGTTCAAAGCATGATCAATCACTTTACGTTTATCACCACGCTGTGGGCACAAAATTTTCACATTTCGGTCAGCCCGAACAGTTAAAGCATCTTGTAACAATTCAAAATTGGGCACTTCGTGACTGGTGAAGATGGTTTTAGGCGGAATTGTTTTTGCATAAAACTGGGCAATGAACGCTTCTATAATATCAACTAATTCAGAATCGCGGGCTTGGCTCGGAAAATAAGACCTGTTGCCATAGTTAGCACCGGTTCGGAAAAAGAACACTTGAATACAGGTCACGCCCCCTTCTTGATGGGCCGCAATCACATCCGCTTCACCAATCCCTTGCATATTTATGTCTTGGCGGGCTTGGACCCGGGTTAAAGCCCGAATGCGGTCACGGTATTGAGCAGCGACTTCAAATTCAAGTTCATCGCTTGCTTCTTGCATTAAGGCCGCAAATTCCTTTTGAATGCTTTGCGAGCCACCAGACAAGAAGTTATGGGCTTGAGATACTAAGGTCTGGTAGCCTTCACTGCTGACCTTATCGACGCACGGCGCGGCGCAGCGCTTAATTTGATGCAACAAACACGGCCGCGTTCGATTGGCAAAAACCGCATCCGTACACGTTCTAAGTAAAAATGCTCTTTGTAAAACAGCCAAAGTTTCATTGACGGCCCAAACAGAGGCAAAAGGACCAAAATAATCGCCTTTTTTATTTTGCGCGCCTCGATGCTTCAAAATCTGCGGGAAACCGTGCCCCGCCGTCACCAAAATAAAAGGAAACGATTTATCATCGCGCAGTAAGATATTGTACTTAGGCCCATATCTTTTAATTAAGTTAGATTCCAAAAGCAGGGCTTCTGCTTCCGTATGGGTTGTCACGAATTCCATCGATGCCGTTTCAGAAATCATCCGGCGAATTCGATTAGATTGGCGTTCGGGAGTTGTGTATGCAACAACTCGCTTTTTTAAATTTTTTGCTTTCCCAACATATAGAATATCACCCTTTGAATTGATCATCCTATAGACACCCGGGCTGCTGGGCAGAGTTTTAAGATGTCCTTCGATAACTGGCACACCCCGTTGTTCGCTACCCTGAATATCAGGAACTAGAGATGTTTTATCTATCAATGGTAGATTTTCTTTATGGCTCACTAATCTCTCTTATCATCGTTCAGGTTGTTAAATTATATACTATTAAAATCTTAACACTAAACCCACGTTTAACTATCCACCAAACCTGTGGATAAGGTTGTTGAAAACCCTGTTAGTTTTGCCTAGAGTCATAATATTACTAAGGTTTCTGAGATTTGCCTAAAATTTGTGCAAATACTTAACTTATTGATTTAAAACAATTTTCTATATTGGACGTAACTATTGTTACACTTTAGATACATTTAAAAATAAATGAACCGAGAAACCGTCTCGAATATGGCCCTGTGCACAAGTGGTTGCCGATGAATAAAGCTAAGCCCTTAAAAAATATGCCTTTCTTTCCCTCAATTCATCTTTTTTAATCAGTATTTAAGCGTTCGATCTCAACACCAACGCTTTCAGCGCTAGCAATAATGTCTAACTTTTCGACACGCACACGCGCGCTAAACACTCGTTTGTCTTGTAAACACATTTCTGCAATATTTTCAGCTAAAGTCTCAACTAAATTTATATGGCCAGTCGCAATGATAGCTTCGACCCCTTTTGCCATGTCTTCATAGCTAATAACATTTCGAATATCATCATTAATCTGATGATCTCCTTCACCAACAGCTAAATCCAAGTTAATACGAACTCGTTGTTCGTGTTCTTTTTCATGTGTGTAAATACCGATTGAACAGTCAATGACCATATCGCGGATGAAAACGTGTCTTATTTTATGAACGCCATCAGCAATCTGAACTTGAGATTGATATCTTGTTTTTTCAGTCATTGCTGCATCTCCTTGGTTTACCCCAGCCAGGTCACTCTTAAATTTTTGACACCCTAAGATTTCTCTGTTTCTAGTGTTTGGCCCAAATGCTGACCGGAATCCAAAGCAATCATTTGCCCCGTCATGGTGGGCGATTGAAGTATAAACAAGACACCACGACTGATATCTTGGGGTGTGACCTCACGCTTAAGGAGCACGGCATTAACTTCTTCGGCAAAATCTTCTGCTGTCTGGTGTATGCTTTGCAAGGTTGGCCCGGGGCCAACGGCGTTAACCCGGATACGCGGTGCCAAAGATCGCGCTAACAACTGAGTGACGTTCCACAATCCCATTTTACTGAGCGTATATGATGTAAATTGTGATGTTGGGTTCCATACCCGCTGGTCAACAATGTTAACGATTGAGCCATAGGAACCATTCGGAAGCCCCTTAGCCACGGACTGACTTAAAAGAAACGGAGCCCGCAAATTGACATCCATATGCCCATCCCACGAACTGAGCGATACATCCAGTGCTGTGTCTGCTTCGAAAATAGACGCATTATTAATCAGGCTGGTAATCGGCCCTAACGCATCAACCGAAGCGCTAAAGAGCTGCTTAACTTCTGCTTCAACGCTCAGGTCTGCTTTTAAGGCAACAGCATTAACGCCAAAACCTTGAAGTTCTTCAACCAATTGCAACGCTTGATCGTCAGATTGATGGAAATGAACACCAACGTTCCAGCCCGCTTGCGCCAATTCAATCGCAATCGTGCGGCCAATACGTTTGGCAGCTCCGGTTATCAAAACATTTTGATTATCAGTAATTTTCATAGGGCGGAGAATGGAGGAAGGCCCCGATTATTTCAACCTTTAACCCAATAGAGCCATCGCATTTTCAACTCCATACGCTTGTATCGATACATATCCAATATAGCACAACAACAAAACAGCGCCCGTAACCCGTGGGACACGCCAACCCAGAACAAGGACCGGGAACAACACAGCAGTCGCACCAAACATAATCCATAAATCGAAGGATAAAATTTGTCCAGGCACAGGAATGTTAGCAACGAGCCCTAAAACACCACCAACACCCAAAAGATTGAAAAGATTAGAGCCAATCACATTGCCAATGGCAACCGCTGGGTGACCCCGAAATGCCGCCACTAAGGACGCGGCCAACTCAGGCAGCGATGTACCCAAAGCAAACAACGTCAATCCAATGACCTCTTCCGATACCCCATAAATTCGAGCAATTTGCACCCCGCCTTGAACAAGCAAATCAGCACCATAACCCAAACCAACTAGCCCTGCGACAATCATCAAAAGAGCAACATACAGGGGTTTATGTTCCCCCTGAAAACCTTCCACTTCCTGTGCCACTTCTTCAATGGCTGCAGGGTCATGGCTATCACGCCAATAAGAGGCTGCTAAAAAGCCAAAAAAGGCGATCAGTAATATAACACCTGCCAACTGGCCAAGATCACCATACAGACACAAACCGATGAACAACGCTGTACCACCAATCAGAACCCAGCCATCCAAAAGGCTTGGGCCCAGATGCTCTACAATTGGCTTTAACAGACATGTCGAGCCTAAAACCAAAAGTATATTGGTAGTGTTAGATCCAACTAAATTACCAATCGCCAATCCAGAAGAGCCTTCGAAAACAGCACTTAAAGAGACTACAAGTTCAGGCGCTGATGTTCCAACGGCAACAACCGTCATTCCGATGACCAACGGCGATATACCAAACCGGTCCGCCAGGGACACAGATCCACGAACCAAAATTTCAGCAGCTCCAACCAAAAGAACAAAACCTGCTAAAACCTGAATATACATCATCATTCGTTGGCGATCCTTTCGGGGATATCCTTAAATTCATTCACGACGTTCTTATATACATCGCGCTTGAAAGGGACAATCAAATCCGTCACCTCATTTAGGTCCGCCCAACGCCATTGAGAAAATTCAGGTTTTTCGTGTGTATTTAAATCAAAATCATTGTCTGAACCCTTAAACCGCAAGGCAAACCACTTTTGCGTTTGGCCTTTAAAGTGACCTTTATTGGTGTTGCGAAGCAGATTCTCTGACAAGTCGTAATCGTACCAATGGGCGGATTCCATAATAATTTCAGCATGGTCAGCCCCTGTTTCTTCCATCAATTCACGCATCACCGCATCCGCTGGGTCTTCCCCTGTATCAATGCCACCTTGTGGCATTTGCCATGCATAGTTTAGAAACTCATTCGGCTTCTCAATGCGCTTACCAAGCCAAACTCGGCCTTGATCATTAAAAAGCACAGCACCAACACATGGACGATAATACGCCGATGCCAATGAATTGAATTCAGATGAGGTCATTATTGAATAAACTGCTTATTTGCTAAATTCGAGACAGGTACCAATGTTAAATTACGCTGTTCCATACTTTTAATCCATATTAACAAACGCTCGAGCGTATTTGGATAGGCATGAACAATAGCGACGGCTGCGGCTTGTTGGCGAACCAACTTATCAAGCCTTTGAAGCTTTTGATCCATGGCACGCCGGGAGGGGGGCTCATCTAAATAGACATTGCTAAAAGCTTTTGGCAGTTCAATCTTCGATGCAATTTTGCGGGCTTCCGAATTTCCGCCGCCGCCATCAACAAACATCAACCCCCGGTTTTTAATTTCCCTTAATACCGGTAACAACTGGCCTTCTGCTTTATTAAATTTAGATCCCATAACCGATAGCAATCCAACATAGCCGCTCATTTTTGACATTATGAGTTTTAGATTGTGTATGTTATCCGCCACTTGAAGCTGCGTATTTAAAGCCAAAGGCCCTGCATCTTCTGTTGGAAAATTAGCACTTTCCATGGGGAGCTCTAAAAACACCTCGTGCCCTGAAAGCCGTGCACGCAACATCCAATCGTTCAAATCAGGCACGTAGGGTGAAAAAGCTAAACTGACTTCGCCTGGCAGTTTTTTAATAGCAGCCATTGTAGCGGCACGGCTAAAACCGAGACCTTTGACAATGAACGCGACTTTAGGGTTGTCTGTTTTCTCAATAAATGGGCGGGCGTAAACTTGCCATGGTAAGCGTCCCTTAGGGCCAATAATCGGCAATCGATTATCTTGGCCTATAGGTTCCACTTCTAAAAGCTGCTTGATTGGGGCTGATGCCAATCGGATGACTTTTGTCTGATCTGGTAATTTCCGGTAAGAGACAGATGTAACAGAAGGAACGACCAAACCCTGCCCTGTATCAACCATCGCTTTTCCAGCTGCGGCATTTAACGAGCTACCTTCTGCCGCCCCCCCCGTGATCGCAGATAAACCAATCTCCTTTGGTGCCTCTTTGGTCGGTGGGGAAGCGGGTGCAGGTACTTTGTCTCGGGCATGCGTTGCGTTGCCTTCTACAGGGAGGGTCAATCCGCTGGCAACTAACGCGTTTAGGCCACCACTTTTGCTTGCCTTTTTCGGTGGGATTGCCATCACAAATGACGTATCGCTTGATTGCAGCTGTCCGCTGTGTTCCGCATTCGGATCGCTATCAGTACTCGCTAAGTACCAATACCCAGCACCACCAACAACCCCAACCAGAAGCACAACAATGCCTGCGAAAACAAACTTCATTAAGCTTTTCCGCCCCTGTTCGTTATCATTTTTAGGGTCTACGCCATCATCATTACCAATTGATAAATCTTGATCTGGGTTTCCCTCTAACTCTAACTCCACATCTTCT
>JAPKAX010000113.1 GCA_028825025.1 Rhodospirillales bacterium
TCTAGCTTGTCAGTAATGCCAAGAACCGTTTCTGCACCTCCTAAGAAGATAACGCGATCTGCTGGTAACATCTTTGTAATACTATCAAAATTCTGCCTTTTTGTTTTAATCAAATTAAATAAGAACATTATGGCAGAAGACCACATCAAATTTATCAAGTTGTGCGAGATCTTTGAGCAGGTTAAACTCTTTGCAAGTGAAAATATCCTGCAATTCTTTTTTGATTTGCCAAACACACCATCTTTAATGAAGTAATTAACCAAAAGAGTTATAGCCCTACGATGCTGAACGCCGCCACCTGACGGTGATGTTTGGTTGATGATTTTGGGTTCGTGAATCACGTCCGAAAATTTAACCCTCAATGATGCCCGCTGCACTGAATCCCCCGTCCACCGGTATGTTTTGCCCAGTGATAAACGAAGCATCATTAGACAAAAGAAAACTGATCGCTGATGCTATTTCTGAGGGAGCAGCGTAGCGAGCTTGCGGCACTACGTTGTGCCATATCGCACGCATCTCTGAAGTGTGCATGCTCGAGACCATCGGGGTTTCAATCGGTCCCGGGGCGACTGCATTCACTCGAATGCCATGCTTTGCCAGCTCAACCGCCATCACCATTGTCAAGGCAATAACGCCTCCTTTTGAGGCTCCGTAGGCGGATCGACCGGAGTTGCCACACATACCAGATACTGAAGAAAGATTGACGATGGAGCCGGTTCCAGAAGCAACCATTTTCTGAACGACAACCTTAGAAACATTAAATGTTCCGATGACATTGACCTCATTTAACTTGCGGAAATCTTCCGGCGTGGTTTCCAAAAATGACTTATCAACCCCGATACCGGCGCTGTTCACCAATCCGTCCACACGCCCGAATCTGCCCAAAACTGTATTGAATGCCAAATCAACTTCTTCAACATCGGTGATGTCCACTTTCAGTGCTAGAAAATCCATGCTCTCATGTTGTCTTTTACAAGCCGCTATTGCGTCATTTCCAACATCAAATATTGCCACCTGCCACCCTAATGACTGCATGTGAACTGCCGTAGCTAATCCAATACCTGATGCCCCACCGGTTATAATTACCACTGACATTTGGGAGCTCCTTTTTCTTTTTGCTTTTGCGTTGATCGATAATTTCGTGTCATTGGGGAAGCCACTCTTCGAGGGTGATTTCAAGTGTCATACAAATCGGGTTGCCACCTGCAACGAAATATCCGCCAAATGTGTTTCCTTCTGTATCAGAAACTACACCGGTCAGATCAGCTTTCACGGATCCATCGCTGAGCGTGCGGACTTCACCTGCAATGCTTACAATCTCGATAGCAGGCCCTTTGATGTGAGTGATTTGACCGTCCCGATGTTCCATGCTGGCATCAACTAGGCTTCCAAGTGCTCCCCGTACAAAAGCATTCTTGAATTCGGCCACAAGACAGAGCTTCTCAACGGCTTGCACAAGGTCTTCGTTCGGGAGAATACGCGCATAGGATATCCGGCCCATTTTTCCTGACTCAACTCTGCTCTCTCTAGACATCTTCGTTGCCCCTCATCGGTTGGAAAAGCGGAATATTTGTTTCTAGATCAAATGCCTGGCGAATTGAAAACTCGTCAATCGAAGTGACCAGAACAGTAATCGGTTGCTGTGTAACAATTGCGGTTTCAGTCAGAATATGCCCGCCTTTAACTTGCCCGCTCTCGGTCCTGATTACTGCGTGGCAATGGACCATCGGTTTGCCCTTAATACTTGTCCCCAGCGTTGCATTACCGAAAATAAATTGGGATAACCCGGCTTTTAACGGTGCGGAATAGGCGATTAATGCACCACCTTTTGGGTCGGGTGGGGCGACGCAATATTCTAGTTCACTGAAAATCCCGCCCAATATGGTGGTCGAGGCATATTGGATACCAAGATCGGCTAGGGGTAAAACTAACCCATCATAAATGCTGACTCCAGGAAGCAGCGATAGCCGGATGTGCCTGCCGGCCCGTGATGTCATCTGTTGAATGCGGACGGGGTTATAGCGGCCGGGATGCGCTAAGGTGCGCGGCCGGGTTTCATTTTCTTTATAGGACCCCATCTTACTTGAACTCCGTGAGATATCTGATTGCCGTTTTAACATATGAATAAGCCCTTATTCTATCGTTATGGACAGCGGTTGCGTTCAACATACGGATCACCCGGACAGGCATCCCGACAGCTGGGGAATTATCCGCTATAACAGTACCTTTATTGATAAGAGCACCGGCTGCTATAAGGTAGTTACAATCGATTGTTACGCTAATTAGCGACACTTTCAGTGCAATCTAGAAATTATCGGCCTTGGGAAGTATTGGTGTAGGCTCATTGAGCGAGAAACAGGTCATTTTCGCACCTCTTTTGTCTCGATCAATCCAGAGGTAATCAACTCGGCACGAATAGCTTTCTTGTCGATTTTACCATATCCGGATTTCGGCAGATTTCCCCAAAAGATAAAACTTTTTGGCTGTTTGTAGCGTGCCACCTTGTCCCGCAGCCATTGTTTAATCTCTGCATCTTCCAGATTAACGCCAGCTAATGGGGTGCAAACGGCTATTCCGACTTCTCCCCATTTATCATCCGGGACACCCAACACAGCGACTTCTACAATACCTGGATGCGTCAGGATTTTTTCTTCGACCTCGCGGGGATAAACGTTTGATCCACCGGAAATGAACATGTCCGATGCTCGCCCGGTAATGAACAAATAACCTTCGTCGTCCATATGGCCAATATCACCGGTCAAGAACCAACCGTTCCGGAAGGCCTCTGCATTTGCCTTGGGATTGTTGTAATACCCGGCAAAAACCGCCGGCCCACAAACACATATTTCGCCGGTTTCATTGGCTTCAAGCTCGCGTCCAGATCGATCCTGAATGGAAACCTGCATTGCTGTCCGCTCAAACCCACAAGTGCCAATTTTGACATCCTCCCCATCTTTTTCCGAATGCTCATAGGGGGGCAAAACAGTAATATTGCCGGTAACCTCTCCCAACCCAAAATACTGAACAAGAACCTTGCCAAGTGCGGCCAGAGCCGTTTTCTGATCCTCCCGATACATCGGAGCCCCGGCATAGATGACGTATTTCAACGAGGTATGATCGAAATCTTTCTGGGCGTTTCCCTCGATGAGCATTTTAACAATCGTTGGAACCGTGAACAAGTTGGTAACCTGCCATTTTTCCACCAGCGACCAGACTTCAGCGGGGTCAAAATGATGACCAAACAAGAGGATGGTTTTCACGCCGCGCGCCACCTGTGCTAATTGGTGGATGCCCGCACCGTGCGACAAGGGCGCAACGACAAGCGAGGCATCGGTTGACGAACGCATACCCGGCATCAAGTCGCAAAGATGGTTAGTAATAACAAATCCCATTTGCCCATGAGTCAGAACAGAAGCCTTCGGGCGGCCGGTCGTCCCAGACGTAAAAAAGAACCAGCACGGATCATCATGTTCCACATCCACTGCACGAAAGACTTCCCCCATCGCACCGGAAACCATGCTGTCATAATCGGATCCGAAGTCTGACGGGCCAATTGAAATGACGGTACGGATCGCGGGGGTGGATTTAAGGATGCTGGCAGCATGTTCAGGGAAATCAGCTTGGCAGATCAGGGCTGTTGCCCCGCTGGCCGAAGCGAGATATGCAACTTCGTCAGGAGTTTGCCGGTAATTGGTCGGAACCCAGACAGCACCCAGCTTGAAGCAGACGAACATCGTTTCAAACAACTGGTTGCAATTCGCCGATTGCACCAACACACGGTCACCTTTTTTGATACCCTGCATAGACAGAGCTGTGGCCATTGCGTTTACGCGCGCTTCCAGCACGCTCCATGATAATTCCAGATCACCCCAGACAAACGCGATTTCACGTGATTGCCGCCGGGCTTGCTGGGTCAGGAAATTCGAAAGATTCATGACACGCTTTGTTGAAGGTTTGAGGTCAATTAGGTCGGATACATGATCAGAACTCATTTGATCCGCTCCAGAATTGACACATAATTGGCAACCGCAGCACCACCCATGTTGAAAACCCCGGCCAGCTCGGCATTCGGAATTTGCATGTCCTGCGCTTCATTCATCAGCTGCATCGCCGCCATGACATGCATGGAAACGCCGGTTGCGCCCAAGGGATGGCCGCGCGCCTTCAACCCGCCCGAGGGGTTGACGGGCAATGCTCCGTCTTTTTGGGAAATGCCATCAGAAATGACCTGCGCGCCCTCGCCCTGCTTGGCGAGGCCCATGGCCTCGTATTCCAGCATTTCCGCGATTGTGAAACAGTCGTGGGTCTCAACCAGGCTTAAATCCATCAAATCCAGTTTTGCGGTTGCAAGCGCCGATTTCCATGCCAACGAGGCACCCTCAAATCGCGTAAGATCGCGTTTTGATAGTGGCAGGAAATCATTCACCTGCACTCCCGCCCTAAAGGCCACAGCCCGTTTCATCGTCAAAGCGGTCTCTGTGTCGGCAAGTATGACTGCCGCAGCCCCGTCTGATATCAAGGAGCAATCGGTGCGGCGCAACGGAGCAGCAGCGTAAGGATTTTTTTCCGAGATCGTATTACAGAAATCAAACCCCAGGTCCTTGCGCATATGCGCGTAGGGGTTTGAAACTGCGTTCTTGTGGTTTTTTGCCGCAATCATCGCCAAGCCTTCGGACTGATCGCCGTAGCGCTGAAAATATGCCCCGGCAATCTGCCCAAAAACACCGGCAAAACCACCCTCAACTGAGGCTTCCTCTCGGTGAAAACTGGCGCTTAATAGGATATCGCTAACCTTGGCAATTGGGGTGTCGGTCATTTTTTCCACACCAACCACCAAAGCGATACGCCCGCGCCCAGACTGGATATAATCACGCGCAGCATAAATTGCGGCGCTCCCGGTTGCACAGGCGTTTTCAACCCGCGTGGCCGGGGTATGCCTCAGGGCTGGATCGGCAACGGAAAACAAACCTGCGCAGAAATCCTGCTGGGTAAAACCATTATTGTATACACCGACAAAACAGCCATCCACTTCACCAGGTCCGATTTCTGCATGCGCAAGCGCAACTTTCGTCATTTCAGACATCAGGCTTTCGACGCTCTGACCTTCGAGTTTTCCAAATTTTGAGTGCGCCCAACCAACGATCGATACCATTTCATTCCTCCATATAGGATTTTTATTCATTAGGCACTATATCGCAGTATATTAGAAAATAGTAACTGGTTTTTATGTATATTTATTCATAAAGTATATATTTTATTCATTATTCCCTATAAAAGGATATAATTTATGCATCGTATAGATGATACAGACAGAAAGATTCTGGCGCTCTTGCAGAAAGACGCCAGTTTGTCGTCTGCAGAGGTGGCTGAACGTATAGGCTCCTCTCAGTCTCCAGTATGGCGGCGCATCAACGCTATGGAAAAATCAGGCGTAATTAGTAAGAAAGTCGTAATTGTAGATGCAAAAAAGGCAGGGTTTGGATTTACTGTATTTGTTCGTCTCAAATTGACCGAACACGGGAAGAACACCTTATCAGACGTTGAAAAGAAACTCAGCCACCTACCGCATGTGCAAGAGTGCCAGATCCTGCTCGGGGATATAGATTTCCGTCTTAGGGTTGTCGCCAAAGACCTGGACGATTTCGAGAAGTTTCTCGAAATCCACCTCTTACCACTGGAGGGCATCAGGGAGATCACATCTCGTGTAGTCGTGCGGAACATAAAGGATACTAGAGAGTTACCATTATAGTATCATAATTTGCGTTATGTTCTGCTTTGGGGCGCTGTCGAATATATTGGACGATATCGCAGGCAGGGTTGCTGTAAGTGCCGACCGCCAAGTCACTTGACGCTGTTTCGCACGTAGACCGCGACTAAACGCAAGATGTAAATAAATTTATTTGCGGCAGCAGGATTTGGCAGGCATCCGCCTGCGCGGATATTCCATTGATAACGAGTAGCCCCAATTAGGCATTCGGTGCATTGGCGCTGCCATTCGTCATCGAAATAAAGTTGTTGGAGCGATTAGCATCACTGGCCCAAAAGAGCGCTTTCCCGAAGCCCGAATTTCTATACTGGCCGATCTGGTCATGGCAACAGCTGCCCGCATTAGCCTGTCAGCAGCAAGACCCAACCCCCGTAGTCTTTTGCCAAGCTCCCTCTTCTTAATTTCTGGTCGTCCATTATCTCGGGTCCATTGGAGGAAGGCATTGTACATTTGATCTATCTTCATGTGGCTATCAGGATCAAGTTCAATTCTTTCATCAACGAACTCAGCCACATCATTCATTTCAGATCGATACACTTCCATGGTAGCACGAATGATTTCAGGAGGCTAAAGTTTGCCAGCTTGCCAATTTAAACATCCACGTACAGCCCACGTTAATATTCCTGGCAGTTCCAACCTCAGCTTATCGGATAATGCCTCATCACGTTCTGCCTCAGGTATTGTCACATTGAATGGGATCAGGTGAAACCGCAGTACCTACACGTTGTCTACGCCAATTTCATCTATAGCGTAGATAGGAGTAATAAGGGCGGATATTTCAGTTTATTTAAAAAGGGTTACAATGAAGGTGCTCGTCGACGCAGTTTATTTAGGTCTTTTTCATCAAGAATAATCCTTACGCCTAATTTCCCAGTAGAATGGGAGACAGGACTTTTACGTAAAAATAAATCTAATCCCTTGATTGCATCATATTTAGAACACTCCTTAACAATTAGGGTTATTAACATTTCTTGTGTTTCGTAATGCGCTTCTTTCGCCAGGGTATTGATACCTTTAATTAGAGGATCATAGTCAAAAACGTCATCCATCGTGTCTTTATCAATAATTACAAGGGATGGTTCAATCAACAAAGTAAGGTCAAGAATATGTGTATCAGGGGCGATTTCATCGTCTTTATAGGTTCCGATAACAACGTCTAATTCAAAGTCAAATAGTTCTATAGTGGACTTCATTGTTAAACTCCAAAGTCAAATTGATGAGTGTTCGAAAGTCTACTAACTTAGAGGGTGAAAATTATATAGGGAAGTTAATGTGTTCTTTGTAGGTTAGATTTCAGTTGGCAGTTTTTTATAGGGGTAGTTCTTCACTAAACACTCTTTGTATTTCTTACGTGCGCATTCTCGAATAAGATTATGTGCTTCTGCGATACGAGAGCACTCACCAGTCTATTTGTGTTCCCATGGTCTGACGCATTGTTGTTTTTCGGAACTCCACTCGTAACCTGCAGACCCAATACAACCACGCTCATCTCGATCCCCACCCATTAAGTTTAGGTGCATCCTGTACTTCCAAAAAGAACGGCAATCGTAAGGCAGACTGTTGTGGTTAGGTGTTTCATACTGTGACTGTAGCAGAAGTTTTCTGGTATGGAATATCTTCGTTAAAAACCACTGTGATAGAAGAAATTGTGGACTATACACTAATGTTTAAGTAGGTCATTAATACCATCTCAGTACACCGACAACCCCTGCTGTAGCGTAAAAAAACTGTAAAAGTAAAATCCCATAATGTTTTCCAAAAAATGCCCAGAACCCTATTGATACTGCCGAAACCAATAACAAAGAGAACCCTAAAACTTCATTTCCTGTATTGGATGCAACCAACATCGAATAAGCAATTGCAGTAAGCACCCCAAACCACTCAAGAGATTTTTCTTTCATATAGTGACTGTAGCAGAAGTTCTGTGGAATGGAATATCTTCGTTAAGAACCACCGTGATAGTAGTAATTATGGACGATACGTTGTAAATAAAAATGAACATTAATATGCTTATCTAAGTGATAAAGTAATTATGTAAAGATTTGTAAATCCAAAATATTGGGGAAAGTTAAACAATGGATATTCATTTAATTGTAAAATTGAAGTCGTCTTACGAAGCGTGGCAAAACTGTTCATCAATGATGCAGAAAAGCGTTCAACAATTTGTGATTATAGTAGAACATTAGTAGGTAAAACAAATGATACAACGGCACTTGTGACATTTTTTAACGTTGATATGGCGGCAATGGGAGCAATGATGGACGACCCTGAATTCATTAAATTAATGGAGAATTACGTAGAAGAACATATTCCATTTTCTATCAATCCACTAAACGCTCCTTCTTAAGGTGTCGGTAATCATCACCGTGATGTCAGGAATTATGGACGATACATTGCAATTTTGGATGTAAGTGAATTAATAATTTATTCGAGAAAACGTGGACACCGAGCTAATGGTCATGAAACCCATTAAACTTTGTCTATATAAAAATGCCAGGTCCACTGAGCCTCGGTGATATGCAATGGAGATAGAGATGTTACTTTCAAGGAACACGGACGTGAAAGCGATCAATGTCAAGGCGATCGAAGGTCAGACGGTCTACGGCGGCAACCTGATGGTCAAGCCGATGATGATGGGCGATGAGATGACGATCATGGAGATCACGTACACGCCAGGTGTTGGGGCACCGATGCACAAGCATGCGCATGAGTCGATCGTTTATGTAGTCAAAGGTAAGGTGAAGACGGTGATTGAAGGCGATGGTGAATATGTGCTCGGCCCGGGCGATGTGTGTCGGCACCCAGCCGGTTTGATGCACACCGTTGAGGCGCTGGAAGATGCCGTGATGATTGAGATCAAGGCGCCTGCGGCGGATTTCATGAACTTTTTTAAGGTGTGACACAAAAGACCATTTTGCCAGACAAAGTGTGCGGCCGGAATGATTTCTTAAGGATTATCGTGTTTTCAGTATAGGCCTGAACTAAGCCAGTTGCCTGTTCAGGTCTTGGTTGTTATGCCATAGCTTCAGGACGGCAACAGCCATGAACGGATATTAATGGGGAATTTGTTCAAGTACCCTTACCTTAAGTCTGTTTTGTGTTTTGATGCCCATGGATGACAACCAACCTCTGAGCACTGTTGCTGCCAACGAATTTTCCGCGGTGGGGTAGTGATGGGTCAAAATAAATACTGTTGACAGTCTCCAGTTCCAAAGTTGATCCTTCGACCTCAAATTCAACCGTACCGTTTAAGACAAAAATGGGCTCCTCGCCTTCGTGCTCAAATATAGATTCCACTTAAATGTCGGCGGGCCACGTAAAGATAAATGGATCAATCGCCTTGTCATATTAACTATCAGCGAGGCTTCTATAGTAATACTCAAAAGAACTCCGACCGCGCACGACCTGCTTGCGTCCGGCCTATCTGACCACAGAAATTAGATCTTCAATGTGGGTACCACTTTCTTGATCCTGGAAGAAGTATGCAATCTCGCAGCCTACAGCATTAGAAATGCGTGTCATCGTAGCAATCGGTGGCACCTTCTTTTCGGTCTTGATCTTTGACAGATAGCCTTTCGTCAGGTCGGTCATCTTGGCAAGTTCTTCCAGCGTCATGCCGCCGCGCTTGCGAATCCGCCGCAATCGCTGACTAATCTTCTGATCACTTGAAGAAATATTGTTGTTCATTAGGAAACTCCATTCAGAATGATTTTGTGTAATACCCCTTGACTTTCAGCAAGGGATTTCAATACGTTTCATTATATAAAATAAATGTTTCCCAATTTTCAAATAGGAGGTATCCATGTCTCAGAGTTTGGCCAAAGCAGAAAAAAAGCATCCTAAGATCGAGCCGACGATTGGCGCATCAACCTATGTCGTTCCCGCCGATATGGATTGGAAGCCAAGTCAATTTGAGGGAATTGAGATTAAAGTTCTATACGAAAACAAGGAAGCAGGTGAGCTGACCTGTCTTCTGAAGTGGCAACCAGGTGCAACTTTGCCCTTTCATAAGCATCCAGAAATCGAGCAATCGTTCGTCCTCGAAGGCTCCTTTTACGACCACGATGGGATATGCAGAGCTGGAGAATATGTCTGGCGGGAGCCCGGATCGTATCACGAAACACACTCTGACGAAGGAGCGATTTTGTTGGCGATCTATCGCAAACCGAATATTTTCAAGAATACCGCTGGGTTCTCCAAAGACCCAAACCAAAAAGGTTTCGATGAGGCATGAACTAAATAAAGGCAATCAGACAGTTCATTCTTGGTTGCTTTCTGCTGCATGCGCCGGGCTCACTTAGAAATTGAGTGGTCAGTTAATCGTATTGAAAATTACCCCTATACGTTCTTTGTTGATGAGAAGGGTAATCCAAAGGTCCATACGATTACGCGACAGGACTTTGAGGACTATTTTGTTTACAGAAAGAATAACTCTGTGAAGAAAGGAATTTCATATTCTCCTTCAAAAAATACACACTATTATGACAGATGTTCTCTTAGGCGTTTGAGAGAGGTTATCACCCTAAAGAACTTCCAATCAAAAAACCATCTACGGTAAAATATTCCAGAAGACCTTTCTTTACCAAAGAAGAATGAAGCAAAATTAGAATAAGGTTGAGGAAAAGAGTTAAAGAGGAATGGGTACACATAAAAGAGACCGGTTCATTATGCAGCAGTACGTCCTCATAC
>JAPKAX010000361.1 GCA_028825025.1 Rhodospirillales bacterium
GAGGACCTGGGCGATCGGAACGGACAGGTACGGAAATGAATGCGGAAAATTTAAAAAACAAAAACGATGTCAGAAATGAAAACTTAAATGAAGCGGTCTTTTAAAGTAATAAAGTAATTCACAAGTATTTTATTGCGTTAAAGGATTGGTTGCTTGAAATTTCTGCTACCTCCTAAGTCGAATTTGATGCTGTGGTGCCATACGCTAAGGCACGAATTCCCTTTGAATAGGGCTGTACAGGGTTATGCTTTTTTTAAAACCGAGTGAGCGTTTTTTGTCCCCCATCCGCATCATCCTTCTTATCTGTTCAGCGCAAGTATTGGCCCAATTTGGCTCGTTTTCAGTTCCTGCTTTGTTGCCGGTATTAATTGATGTTTGGGCGCTTACCAACACAGAAGCCGGGTGGATCACATCTGCCTTTTATTTGGCTTTTGTGGGGGTTGTGCCATTATTGATGTCCTTAACGGACCGCGTTGACCCAATGCGAAATTATTTGTTTGGGATTTCATTAATTGCAATTGCTGCGCTTGGTTATGCTTGGTTCGCAGACGGGCTTTGGGCGGCTGTTTTGTTTCGGGCTTTGTGGGGTGTGGGCTGGGCTGGAACTCATATACCAGGGCTTAAAGCGCTGGGAGACGTGGTTGAAAGGCTTAGCGACTTTAATTTTAAAACCGGTACGGTTGGCTGGCGATAGATGAAATAGGACACAAAAAAAGGCGGACTTTAAGGGCCCACCTTTTTCTTAGATTTTGAGAATTAGGTGTTAGCCTAAATCGCTAAGTGCTTGTTCTGCACTTGTTTTATCGAACGTACCATCATCGATGTTTATGGACTGAACAACGCCATCATCAACAATCATTGAAAAACGTTGACACCGAACGCCCATGCCGCGGGCGACGAGATCAAGCTCTAAGCCCGCTGCTTTCGTAAATTCAGCGCTGCCGTCTGCTAACATCATAACTTTGTCGCCAACGTTTTGGTCTTTGCCCCAAGCGCCCATAACGAACGCATCGTTTACGGAAACGCAGGCAATGGTATCAATACCTTTGGCTTTGATCGCATCCGCATGTTGGACATAGCCCGGTACATGCTTTGCGGAACATGTCGGTGTGAAAGCTCCAGGAAGGCCAAAAAGGATAACTTTTTTCCCGTTAAAAAGATCATCTGTTGTAATGCCGTCAGGGCCGTCGCTCGTCATTGTTTTGAGTTCAATGGACGGGATTTTGTCTCCAGCTTTAATCGTCAATGTTTTATTTCCCTATACTATAAATTATGAATTAGATTGATCATAGATAGTCGAGATTTAAGAAATTTCCAGTCGTAATAAATATTAGTTTGTTTGCTTAGCGATGAATAAACTTGTTGATGCTTCACTTATGGCTGAAATGACGTTGCTTTTGGTCAATATTTCAGGAAGCACAATGCCGTCTGGCGACTTGGGCCCATAGACAATATTAAAGGGGATTCCGTAGCGGCCAAAACTCGATAAGTATTTGGTGATAGCGGGATCCGGGCGGGTCCAATCGGCTTGCATGGCGATCACTTTATTTTTATCCATTAATTCTGTGACCGTTCCCTTGCCAAAAACCAGCGCCTTGTTGACTTTGCATGTGATGCACCAATCGGCAGTGACATCGACCAATAACGTATTTCCCGCAGCTACAAGGCCTGGAATTGCAGTTAAATCGAAGCGTTGCCAATGAACATCTGATTTTACATTGTTAATGTTGACGGATTTATCAGGGCCAGAGCCTAAAGTATCAGGTAGGACGAATGTGGAAATGATGAGGGCCGCAATGCATCCCCACGCCCCTTTGCTAATCGTTTGCAAACGGGTGTGGTTATAATAAAGGACTGCGATCATACCAACGCCACCGAGGGCCACAATAGTAGCCCCAACGGAACCCAGCGTTGATGTTAAAATGCTGATTAACCAAGCCGCCGTTGCCGCCAGCGTAAAGCCCAAAAAAATACGTAAACGAACCATCCAAGCGCCAGGGCGGGGAAGGCGGGTGATCATTGATGGGAACAGAGCAAAGATTAAGAACGGTAGGGCTAATCCGACCCCTAGGGCCAGAAAGATCATAAAGATTTCAGCCGTGCCGCGGGCCAAAGCAA
>JAPKAX010000362.1 GCA_028825025.1 Rhodospirillales bacterium
TTAACCCACTTTCCACTTTCTAGATCTTTGTAGTGCTCAAAAAAGTGTGCGATTTGATCAAGCAATACAGGACGCAAATCACGAATTGAAGCGACATCACTATAGTAAGGATGCAATTCATCAACCGGCACACACAAGATTTTCTCATCAATGCCGCTTTCATCTTCCATAATCAAAACACCGACCGGGCGTGAACGAATAACAACACCTGGAATAACTGGAATTTGGCCCAAAACAGCCGCATCAGTGGGGTCACCATCATCAGACAATGTGTGGGGGATAAAACCATAGTTGCATGGATAATACATAGCGGTGTGTAAAAACCGATCGACATACATAGCGCCAGATTCTTTGTCTAATTCATACTTAACCGGAACGCCGCCAATCGGAATTTCGATAATTACATTAACATCATAAGGGGCGTTTATGCCGACGGGAATTTTAGAAATATCCATTAAAATAAGGCCTTTAATTTATTCGAATTGTTAAAATTTTGTTGTTTCTAGGCCCTTACATCTAGAAAATCCAGAAATATGTTGCGCTGCACAAAGGTCATGGTTGTATTCAAACTTAGCGTTTCAATAATCGCTTGGTATCAATCAGTTTTACGGCCCCAAATAAAACAGCCAATACAGCAAACAACAAGGCTCCACCAACCACCAACACTACCATACCGCCCCATTGAGCAATCGATCCACCAAACAGCACATCGCTATACATATGGACTGCATAATAAAGTGCTCCGCCCATACAAACGCTTGCCATTACAACTCGGGGCGCACGGCGCAGCAGTCGCCCGTCTAAAACCAATTCGCCGCGTCGGTTCAATATAATTCCCAACGCCAAGGCATTGGCCCATGCAGATATAGATGATGCATAAGCAATCCCCACATGCCCCCAATATCGCATGAAAATAAGGTTCATGATAATGTTCGCAAGCATCGCAAAGATGGCAATTCGAACTGGTGTTTTTGTGTCTTCTCGTGCAAAGAAGCCTGGCGTTAAGACTTTGATTAAGACGTAAGCCGGCAATCCCACCGAATACGCGACAAGCGCCTGAGACGTCGCACTGACCGCTTGGACACCAAACGCTCCCCGTTCAAACAAAACCCGAATGATCGGCTCAGGCATCACGATCAGGGCGGCCATCGCTGGCAGCGATATCAACAAAGCAAATTCCAAACCGCGGTTCTGGCTGCTCATGGCGGCATCATTTTGTTGAGCCGCCAATTGGCGCGACAACGTCGGCAAGAGTGCCGTACCCACCGCGACGCCAACTACCCCCAACGGTAATTGGGTTACCCGGTCCGCATAATACAGGTATGAGACCGCCCCATCGGCGACCAATGACGCCAAAATTGTGCCGATCAATAAATTGATTTGATACAAACTGGTACCAAATACCACTGGCAGAATCCGTTGCCCCAAAATCCGCACCTTGGGGCTTAAGCGGGGGCGCGCAAAGCAAACGGGGTAACCTTCGCGCCGGCAGTGGTAAGCCAGCCAGATAAATTGCACGACACCCGCAACCGATACGGCCCACGATAAAACCAAACCCGTATGAGCACTGTCACCCGGAAAGACCAACATAGCTGAAATGAACGTCAGGTTCAGTAAAACAGGTGCCGCTGCAGCTGCTGCAAATCGGTGAACAGAATTTAAAACACCCGATTGTAAGCTGACCAATGATATGAACACTAAATAAGGAAATGCGATGCGCGAATACACCGTCGCCATTTCCATTTTACCTTCAACGCCTTCAAACCCCGGAGCCAAAAAGATCATCGCCCACGGCATAATCGCTTCCATCAACGCAACAAAAACAAATAAAAGAATAGCCAAGACCGTAAAGGCTTGATTGGCGAATTCTAGGGCTTCTTTACAGCTTTCTTTTTCTAGCGATCTTGAAAATATGGGGACAAAGGCCGCAGCAAAGGCTCCTTCTGCAAACAACCGCCGAAACAAGTTAGGGAACCGAAACGCCACAAAAAAAGCGTCGGCAGCCGCGCCCGCGCCCAAAAAATTAGCGATTAAAATATCCCGTATGAACCCAAAAACACGACTTAATAACGTATAGCCGCCAACGGTTGTTATGGCTTTTAAGAGGTTCATAGG
>JAPKAX010000114.1 GCA_028825025.1 Rhodospirillales bacterium
GCGATTGTAGCAACCGTGAAATCACGGTCCGTAATCGTCAATTCAACATCACCTGGTAATGTAGCTCTGCTGATGTGAACGCTATCACCAACATTGTATCCAGATAGGTCAATTTCGACTGATTCTGGAATGCTGTCAGGTGACGCACGCATTTCAATCGCGTGACGCACAATGTTCAGAACGCCGCCTTGGCGTAACCCAGGGCATTCTTCTTCACCAACGAAAATAACAGGAACTTCAACAACCAAACGCGTTGTTTTACTGAAGCGCATGAAGTCAACGTGCATTGGTTGATCCGTAACCGGATGTAATTGAATGTCACGAGGAAGAACACGGTGCTTTTTACCGTCTGCTTCGATCTCATAAACTTTAGAAAAGAACCCACCACCACGAATTTGATGCATAAGGTCAATTGGGTGAATGGAAACCATAGATGGGGTTTCTTTGTTGCCGTAAATTACGGCCGGTATACGACCGGCGCGGCGCGTTGCTCGAGCTGCCCCCTTACCTGCTCGTTCCCGCGGTTCCGCGGCTAGAGAGATGATATCTGCCATGTGTATAACTCCTAATTATCGATATCAGCCGACCTCCAGGGGTGCCGGCACAAATCCCGCCCTTTCGGGCGCGGCATAAGTAAACCGCTTTAAGGGCTACGTCAATCAATCAAACAGGGTAGAAACCGAGCTTTCATCACTAATTCTGCTAATGGCTTCAGCCATAAGAGGAGCAATCGTCAATTGTTCGATATTATGGGACACCAGAACAGCTTCTGTTGCCATAATACTATCGGTAATAACCAAGCGCTCCATAGGCGATGCGCTGACGCGTGCCACGGCACCACCAGACAAAACACCATGCGTCACATACGCCGCAACTGACTTCCCACCCTGCTCTTTTAGGGCAACTGCCGCATTGCATAATGTTCCAGCAGAATCGACGATATCATCGACCAAAATACAGGCCCGCCCTTCAACATTACCAATAATGTTCATGACTTCTGATGCGCCAGCACGTTCGCGGCGCTTATCAATAATCGCCAAATCAGCCCCCAAGCGCTTCGCCAAGCTTCGTGCCCGAACAACACCGCCAACATCTGGCGAGACAATAACCAGTTCCTGACCAGCATAGCGCTCTTCAATATCGCGCCGCATAACCGGTGCTCCATATAGGTTATCAGTCGGAATATCGAAAAAACCTTGAATTTGACCCGCATGTAAATCCATGGTCAACACCCGGTCAGCACCGGCTTCAGTGATTAGGTTTGCAACTAATTTAGCAGAAATCGGCGTCCGTGGGCTTGATTTCCGGTCTTGGCGGGCGTACCCAAAATAAGGGATCACAGCCGTTATACGCCGGGCGGAACTGCGCCGGAGCGCATCTATTGTCACCAGCAATTCCATTAAATTATCGTTTGCCGGAAATGAAGTGGATTGAACGACAAAAACATCCTCGCCTCGAACGTTCTCTTCGATTTCGACAAAGATTTCCATATCCGAAAACCGCCGAACCGTCGCTTTGGTTAGAGGCAGATTGATATAAGCTGAAATCGCTTCAGCGAGTGGACGGTTGCTGTTGCAGGAAATAATTTTCATAGAAGTTGGGTCCTGGCGTCGCTTTTGCTTTAACGCGCGCATTAAAAATATGTTGTACCTTGTAGCCCTGTCCTTCAGTCCCCAGAAACCGTTGCACAAGTCCTATGTATTGAGGTGCAGAAATTAGCAGTGTCCCCCGTATCTGTAAATGGATTCATCACCAAATTCATGAATTAGGTGGTGGTGGTGCCCGACCCTGCACCTGCTGTAGGGTTGGATTGCGGGTAAAATCAGGTGCTGAGCCCGAATGTGTGCCCGAGTTTGGCTTATTTTTAAACAATTCTTCAATCCCTTGTGCCGCAGCTTCGGACACAATATCGCCAACTCGTCCCCACTCGCCACCTAAGCTACCTGCAATAACAGCGTTTTCCTGCATTGCTTTACCCACTTCACCGCCATCAAGCGTATTTACAACCCAAACAACACGCGCCTGTTGCCTTCCATTTAAAGGTGGCCCAACGGTAACCCGCCCAACCACTTCATATCCCGCTTGGCGTGGGTCTTCTGTAATCGTCAGGTCTAATTTGCGCATGGACCCTTTAATGCCGCTGGTCAAAACCGCATTGCCATCACCGGGGGCACCGGAAACAGATCGAATAAGAAAAGAAGGCCTCACCCACGATATGGGGGTCAACTTAGGTTTATCAGACATTTCACTCATCGCTGCGGGTTTTGCCGTTGCTGCATTTCGCAACAGAGCCATATCATCCATCGATTTATCATTGGGGTTTTCAATGGTTTCGACTTTTTCTAGCCCTAGCTCCCTACCCTTTGGCATCAGTCGCTAAGGTTGTTTATTAGCAATGAGCGGCGCAAACACTTTAATATTCCCACCCGTTAGCGCGTTCGATAGATTTGGCTTAACAACGATCTCTGCAACAGGTACCGCAGGTGTCACAAACAGTTTAGGATCCACACTCAAAGTTGGCATTGGCGCAACTATTTTCGGATATTCAATCAATAGCGATGATCCCGTTGGATGGGAAAACTGTTCTTCCGGTAGCATTGCGACCTCTTCTGTGATAGCCAACGGGCCAACTAAATCAGCAACTATGCATATGATATGGGGTCCTGCTTCAGCAACAATCAAATTAATTGCCTCCAATCCCCCTTCATCCCACAACAACCCATCTACGATAATTTCGTGGTTCACGTTAGCAACAATCGTCCCGTATGGGGGGAGTAAATCCCAACTTGCTGTCACCCATGCAATCGAACCCCGCCTGCGGACTTCTGAAATGCGGCCAACGATGGTTGGTCCTTGATCATTTAATTGGCCTGAAATAACCGAAGGCCGGGTTGCATCGCGTAACGAAGCGGCAAGGGCGTCCGCAAGAACCAATCGCCCGGGTTTTTCATGCCTTCAACGGGCATAACGAAAACAATATTCGTGCTTTGGGCTAAGGGAGCATGGATTTTATAGCTACTTGAGTTTTGTAAGCCGTCAAGCATAGGAAGACAGAAACCAGCTAGAGCCAAGCTGGCAGGGATCAGAGATTTAATGGCATACACCAACCATCGCATTGTTTGTTTCCGACGCCCCAAGTTTCCGTACAAAAAAAGACGACAGACATCGCCCTTAATCATGAACAACTCTAACGGCAACTTTCATCAAGATCACGAAAAAGGCATTTCAACCGAATTTAACACCAAATATATCGCTCTGCGCCACTCTATTTAAGACCCCAAAAAAGCAACTATTCTGGAGTTAAGCTGGGGAGTGGTAAGGCCATTTTTTGATCCTTTTGATCTTGCTTAAACCGGGGGATTGGAACTTGAATTCCCTGATCTAAACGGCGATTTCGTTCACGATTCAAGATATCGCGAACAGAATCTGCGGCAGCGGCGGCGATCATCACAGCCACCTGCCCCCAACGCACTTTAAAGGTGCCTGCGGGAACTATATTTTTTTGCGTCGCTCGCCCTATTTCAAGATCGTCATCACCTATCACAATCCAGTTGATTTCGACCTGTTGTTTGTTCAATTTGGGCGAATCGATTTGCACACGCGCCTTCAAGCCAAACTCAGCATCACCACGTTTTTTAACGATACCCACCCCCGCATCAGCCAACGCATAGGTAATGGCACGGGTTAATGAGAAATCACCATCACCGGGCGTACCGATAACCGGGCGAATCCACAGACCCGTTTTTTGTGCAACCGCCTGCTCTGCGGCATCCACAGGACCGGATAGTTCAAGGGCCAAAATATTGGCCGTTCCTTGGCCAATTTCATGAATGATTTCAGGCGAACCATAATCCCAATCTAACGGTGTCGCTTTAAACGTATATCGGAAGGTCGAGATTAATTCGCCGGTCCGTTTGGTCAGCGCCCATTTAATGTAAGTCGGGGATGATTTGGACTTACGATTTCGGGGGGGTTCAACCCAGCCATCTAAAACGTGGGTGCTTGATCCTTTATCGCCTGAATACGCAATGACTTCTCGCTTGGTTAATTCATCAGCAACGGCTCGCACCAGAAGTTTAGCCATTGGAATAGAAGCCCCATTGATCGCATTTACAGCAACCATGGGCGGCAATCGATGTAGGATCAAATCAGCACGGCTTCCAGATGAGCTTTTTGTAAAAGGTTGCGGCAAAGGGCCGCACGCCCCTAAAGCCATGATAATGGACACGATCAAAAATTTTATATTATATCGGTTCATTATTCCTTCTTGTGTGTTCTTATATTATAACGCATGTCCCCAAGAGACCCAACATCAGCAACACGAAAAAAACAAATAAATGTGGCATTTATTAGGCTTCTATCCTCAATCGTTTGTTAACACAATTGCTGAAAGCCCACGCCCATAATCGGCTTCTTTGGCGTGGGTGGCACGGCGGTAACTGAAAAACTTATCATCGGCTACATATGTATCTTCAGATACATTTTGCACAGCGAATAGCTCTAAATCACTCAATTTATCAAGAACAAAACCGGGTAAATCAAATAAATGATGACCCGCCTTAGTAGACGGCACAAAAAATCGCGCATTAGTGGCTTCTTTATCCAAAAATGATTGGATAAACTCTGGCCCAACTTCATACGATTTTTGATGAATACACGGGCCAACAGCGGCAACAATATGCGCCCGGTTTGCGCCAAGGTGCTCCATTTGATCGACCGTTTCAGATAACACCCCACCAAACGCGCCCTTCCACCCCGCATGAGCCGCACCAATAACGCCTGCTTTTGGATCGGCAAATAATACGGGCGTGCAGTCGGCTGTCATAATGCCAATGGCAAGACCCGGCTGATCGGTAACAAGTGCATCAGCTTTCGGGCGTTCATCGATCGACCAAGCTGATTTAGCAACAACCACATCGGCTGAATGAATTTGGTATACAGTATTTAAATCTTCGCGCACAATGCCTAATTTGGCCATAGCAATGGTGCGGTTTTGATGGATGTTTGCATTATCATCGCCCGAACCGTAGCCACAGTTAAGCCCTTTATAGACGCCGCTACTGACCCCATCCCGGCGGGAGAAGAAGCCGTGTTTCACTTTTGAATACGCGCTGAGTTCAGAAGAAGTAATCATGTGCTAAATGTACCAGACTTATGCGTTAACTTGAAATCCTGATGGTGGCGGTAAATCGGGAGATGCAATCGCTAAAGCTTTAAACAGATTTCCCATTTGGTCGTCGCCGATCAATCGATCTCGCCCGCCCTTGAGTTGCGCCAACTGATCCGGCGTTGCGCGAGCCGATAAAGTATCTGTGCGCTCGCGAATTCCAAGCGCTATCAAAAACCGACCTTGGAGTTCCGATCCATACGCAATAGCCCCGGCCCGGGCTGCGGATTTAGCAAGGGCTTCAAAATCCACATGCGCGGTCAAATCAGCATCGCCCGGTGTTTTTAATACATCAGCATAGGCATGCGCTTTGACCGCTTGTAACGTATCGCCAAACCCGCTCCGCGAATGCCCATAATCGATAAACAGTGCACACCCGGGTTGTGATTTACAGCGCGCCGCCAATTCTGAGACAATTTCACGCGATTCGGGGGAAACTTCAAAAATATCGCCAATTCGGGGCTGCCCTGCAGAACTCACATCCGCTTCAATAGAAAAGTTCGACGGCCATGGTGTGAACGCCAATTGGCCATCCGCAACCCCCACCCGGCGCTCCAGCCAACCATGCTCAGTATATTCAAACTGATGGATAGGCAGCGCATCGAAAAATTCATTTGCAATAACAATAAACGGCCCATCGGGCAGGCTTGAGATGTCATCGTGCCATGTAGGGGAAAAGGGTGCTAGGGCTTGCTTTTGAAAGCCGCGCAACCGCCCGCTTGTTTCAACCAGATGCACATTTATCCCCGCCATAAATTCAGGTAATCCACCGGCGGCACGCAAGGCATCGGACATTAAAGTCCCCCGCCCCGGTCCCAATTCGATCAAATTAAATGATTTTGGTTTGTCCATGGCATGCCATTGATGAACCGCCCACAACCCCAGCAACTCACCAAACATTTGTGATATTTCAGGGGCTGTTACAAAGTCGCCGCTGACCCCAAATGGTTCATTAAGAATGTAATAACCATATTCAGGGTTAGCCAAACATTCAGTCATATAATTAGCCACAGTCATCGCGCCATCCGCCGATATCTGCTGCTTTAAATGATCTAATAATCCGCTCATGTGGTGCGTTTCCATGATCGTATTATAAAGAACAAACCAACCAATATCATTGGCACTGACAACCATTGCCCCATAGTGCTCCCCAAAAACAAAAAACCGATATGAGCGTCGGGTTGGCGGAACAGTTCAACCGTGCTCCGGGCGGCCGCATAACCCAATATAAAGACACCGGTGGCAAAACCTGGGCGATTACGAATAAATTCGCTACGCCATAAAACGTTGACCAGTATAAATAAAACCAACCCCTCTAAGGCCGCTTCATACAATTGGCTGGGGTGGCGCGGTTGCGGCCCACCGTTTGGAAATACGAAGGCCCAGGGCACATCGGTCGCGCGCCCATAAAGCTCGCTATTGATAAAGTTTGCAATGCGGCCAAAGAACAAACCGATGGGGGCCGCACAGGCAATAATATCGGCAAACACTAAAGCGGGGATTTTTTGACGCCGGGTATACAAAAGCCCTGCCAGCACAACACCTAAGAGCCCGCCATGGAACGACATGCCACCTTGCCAGACATACACCATTTGCATCGGGTTATCTAAATAGAAAGCTAGTTTATAGAACAGAATATAGCCAACACGTCCGCCTAAAATCACCCCAGCCGTCGCCCACGTCATAAAATCCATGGCGTCATCGGCCGATAAAACATCGGGCATGCGCCGGGCCAACCGCCCCATGTACATGCAGCCCAAAAGCAAGCCCGCTATGTAAGCCAGGGAATACCAACGCACAGCAAGCGGCCCAAATTCAATAAGGACCGGATCAATGGCGGGGAAAGGGAGTGTTAAAAACATTTAACTTCCGCCCTGCTCAACAAAAAGGATCATCAGCATTTAGATATTTTTGCACATACTCACTTATCCCATCTTCAAGCGGCGTCATGGGCTTGGTGTATCCAGCTTCTATCAATCGATCCATCCGGGCCTGAGTGAAATATTGGTATTTATCGCGAATGTCTTCAGGCGTATCTATAAATTTAATATCTGCATTTTTATCCAGCGCCGCATAAACAGCGCGGGCCAAATCAGCAAAACTGCGGGCTTTGCCGGTGCCGCAATTAAACAAACCGCTAACATCCGGGTTTTCTAAAAGCCACAAAACTATATCGACGCAATCCCCTACCCAAATAAAGTCCCGCAATTGCCCCCCATCTTCATAATCCGGGTGATGCGATTTGAATAATCGGCAAGTTTCTCCCTTCACGGCTGTTGGGTGGATTTGTGAAACGACACTCGCCATACGGCCCTTATGGTATTCATTAGGGCCATACACATTGAAGAATTTAAGTCCGGCCCATTGCGGTGGGCGCGGATCGCCATCTTCAATCATTCGAGCAACTTTACGGTCAAACAAATGTTTACTCCAGCCATAAGCGTTTAAGGGCTGAAGCTCGGCTAATGCATCAATGGTTTCATCATCATCAAAGCCTAAGGCACCATCACCATAGGTCGCTGCGGATGATGCATAAATTAAACGCACATCATTGCCCGCACACCACCGCCACAAATCCATGGGGTACTGATAGTTATTAGCGATAATCAAATCGGCATCGCGCTCTGTGGTGGCTGAAATCGCCCCCATA
The DNA here is from genome assembly GCA_028825025.1 of Rhodospirillales bacterium. Classification (GTDB taxonomy): domain Bacteria; phylum Pseudomonadota; class Alphaproteobacteria; order Rhodospirillales; family Casp-alpha2; genus JABMNT01. The sequence goes on from JAPKAX010000114.1 coordinate 7,818, forward strand.
TGAATGACCGCTTTAAGGCTTGAGGCGTTTGCTTCTAAAAAGGAAAGTAAGTTTTCAGGTAAAACGATGTCGGCTAGTTCATGCTTGGCAATGTTGCGCCAACGCTCATCATCCTTCAGCCAATCAACAACAACAACTGGGCCTAAGCCCCGTTCTGCCAATCCACGAACAATGTTTGATCCAATAAACCCTGCGCCACCGGTAACAACATACATCTGCAACCCCATTTAAAGTATAAGTTCTTATAGGCATTGCATCTCAGCCCTGCAAGAGATGCGATGCTTGAAAATTTGGGGACATAGACCCATGTTTAGTATGTGTCTCTAAATATGTACAGATGAAATAGGATGAAGCCTCATGCAAACCAACAATCGAATTCTGGATGATTTAGCTAAAGTAGCCAACGGGGCTGTATCCACGTTGGTTGGTGTCAAATCTGAAATCGAAGCTTCTGTGCGCCAACAACTGGAACGTTTATTAAGCGAAATGGACTTGGTACCCCGCGAGGAATTTGACGCTATGAAGGCGGTTGCGATTGCGGCCCGTACCGAACAAGAGAAACAAGAAAAACGAATTGCTGCTTTGGAAGCCCAGATTGCGAATCTAGGAAGACCAAAATTTAAAGTCAATGCATCTAAAGCCAAAGACTAATTGGGCCTAAAAGCACATATTAAAAACATTAGTCTTAATCTATGTGGCCTCATCCCCTGTAAGTGTCCCATAATCCTGCGTATTTTAGGGACTATAATCTTATCCACATGAATATCAATTTGTCCCTGACTTCATCCTTGCACCCCTGTCGCCCTTAAGGCAATCTATAGTTAGTAGAGATCGGGAGCCATGGCACTATATATAGACAACTCCATAAATGTAGTGATCATTCAGCAATAGATCTAAATTTGATCCCGATTAAGCTTATAGGGGAAGCGGATCATGACAGAGACCAACACATCTGAAGATATTTTTGGCGAAAATCCGTTAGATATCGTCGAAAGAATTGTCGAGATTAATGAATGGATATTTGATCGCCGGAACGATCAAGAAATGGCAGTTCAAGTTCCTGGAACGTGGTGCGATTACAGCCTTTATTTTGCTTGGAATGAGGAAATGGAAGCCATACATTTCACCTGTGCTTTTGATATGCGGGTATCGGAAAAGCAGCGCCCTCAGGCATATGAGTTGCTTGCCTTGGTCAATGACCGGATGTGGCTGGGCCACTTCACCGTTTGGAGTGATGAAGGATTGCCTATGTATCGCCATGCAATTCCGTTCCGTGGCGCAAAAGGCCCCGCGATTGAGCAAATGGAAGATTTAGTTGAAACCGCAGTTTCTGAGTGCGAGCGCTTTTACCCCGCCTTCCAATATGTGATTTGGGGCGGAAAAACAGCACCAGAAGCAATCAAAGCTGCGATGATCGACACAATTGGCGAGGCTTAAACAACACAATATATTATCGATATATATTAGGATTTTTCATGTCAAAAACATTAGTGCTAGTCGGTTGCGGAAAAATGGGAGAAGCCATGCTTTCAGGTTGGCTAGAACGCGGTATGACGCCGTCTGATATCACTATTGTAGAGCCAAATGAGGAAACTGCAGCAAAATTGCGCACTAGGTATGGTGTCCAAACGCATGCTGCACCAACGGATTTTGCAGCCGATAATGTCCCTGATTTTGTTGTTTTTGCCGTAAAACCGCAAATGATGGATAAAGTAGCGCCCCAATATGCACGCTTTGCTTGCCCCAAAACCGCCTTTTTATCCATAGCTGCTGGAAAACCGGTTAGCTATTTCCAAAAGAATTTAGGCGATGATGCGATTATCATCCGTGCCATGCCCAATACCCCCGCTGCTGTTCGCCGAGGAATAACAGTCGCGTATCCCAATGCTTTAGTAACGGAGACCCAACGCAGCGCCTGTGATGAGCTGTTAAAATCTGTTGGAAATGTTGAATGGGTTTACGACGAAGGTATGATCGATAGCGTCACGGCTCTTTCGGGTGGTGGCCCAGCCTATGTCTTTTTATTGGTGGAAGTAATGGCAGAAGCTGGAAAACAAGCCGGCCTTCCGGAGGCATTAGCAGAGCGCCTAGCCCGCGAAACCGTTTCAGGGGCGGGTGAACTCATGCGCCAATCCGATGAAACACCAACAACGCTACGTATAAATGTAACCAGCCCAGCCGGTACAACGGCTGAAGCCCTTGCGGTGTTAATGGCCGATGATGGCATGCAACAGTTAATGATTAAGGCCGTTGCAGCCGCCAAAAAGCGTTCAGAAGAATTAGCGAGTTAATCAACACCCCCTTCAAATTCACCCCCCATTACTTCGCAGATGCAAAATTTTTTATTGTGCAGTGCACAATTTTTGTTGACAACACTATGCTTATCCCTCATGTAAAACATATGTTGCAATGCAATATAATAATTTAACCAATTCAGAGTTTATGGAGAAACAAATTGACTAAAGCATCAAATCCATTTCAAGCGTTTGACATGAG
>JAPKAX010000115.1 GCA_028825025.1 Rhodospirillales bacterium
ATGTCATGTTTTGGCTCCTTGGTGCCGAAACATTCGACGAAATTATATGAAATAGGCCTAGTCACGTTTTAAGATGTTTCCCACCATAAGGTCAAAAAAACCGTATATTATTAATAAAGGGGTTAAGACAGCTGGAACTCGTTAGGGCTATGTGAATAAGGGTTATCTTAATTTTTTTATTGAATACGCCTATATCAGCTTCCTTATACTGAAAACCTTGAACTGGTATTTATGGGAGGTAGCCTATATCAATGAGCTATGATGGTAGCTAATGACCCGCTTAATTTAGACCCAATCTCAACACGCCAGTCGGATATTATCGACGTTGCCCGTGAAATTGGCCGTGTTGGGGTTGATGCTTTGGCCGTGCGCTTTGATGTGACGCCACAAACTATTCGAAAAGATTTAAACGAGCTGTGTGAGCGCAACCTTTTGCAGCGCGTACATGGCGGCGCAGTTCTTACGACACGCGTGTCTAATTTAGGCTACGAATCACGGCGTATGATTGCTTCTGACGAAAAGCGCCAAATCGGAATTAAAGCGGCATCACTTATTCCGGATAATTGTTCACTTCTCATCAATATTGGAACCACCACAGAACAGGTCGCCAAAGGGCTGATGAACAAAAAAGATATTGTTGTAATTACCAATAATATTAATGTCGTTAATATCTTGGCCGGAAACCCACAAGTTGAAGTGATTGTTGCAGGCGGCACGGTACGGCATTCTGATGGCGGGGTTGTTGGTGAAACAGCAAGTGATTTTATACGTCAGTTCAAAGTCGATTATGCCGTCATTGGCGTGTCTGCAATCGATGCCGATGGCTCTTTGCTTGATTATGATTATCGGGAAGTGAAAGTTGCGCACGCCATCATTGAAAACGCACGCCATACCATTTTGGTTGCGGATAACATGAAGTATGAACGTTCTGCTCCCGTTCGGATTGGCCATATTTCACAAATAAATACTTTTGTTACCAACCAATTGCCTTCAAAAGATTTATTGCAAATTTGCGCCGAACATGATGTTGCGATTGAGCTTTCAGAATAATTTTGTAGATAAGTTTGAGATTTTAATATTTAAGGCAAAGTGGTTTTTCTTTTAAATGGGCTTTGTAAACAGTAGGAAGAGTTGAATGATTGATAATATTTTTGATGTTAGTGGTAGTATTGTATTGGTTTCTGGAGGTAGTCGCGGCATTGGCGAAAGCATTGCTTTGGCATTTGCGGAAAGGGGTGCCAATGTGATTATTACAGGCCGGGATCCGGAAACACTTGGGGAGGCAGCTAAACGCATAAATGTTGGCGATGGCACATCGGAAGGCATTGTATGTGATGTTACCGATACCGCTTCTATAGATGCCTGCGTGGATCAGGTTGTTGAGACATATGGCCGCATTGATACATTGGTCAATTGTGCGGGCGTAAATATCCGTAAACCTGTGCTTGAGTTTTCTGCTAAAGATTTTGATTTCCTTTTAGACATTAACTTGCGTGGCGCGTTTTTGATGTCGCAAAAGGTTGGCGTGCAGATGATCGAACAAGGCGGCGGAAGCCAAATTAATATTGATTCACTTTCAAGCGATAAAGCTATTGATCAAATTGTTCCCTATTCCATGAGCAAAGCCGCTATGACGTCGATGTCTCAAGGTTTGGCTTCTGAATGGGGCAAATATGGGGTTCGGGTTAATTCATTAGCACCTGGTTTTATTATGACAGAACTAACTCGCGGGTTATGGACACAAGAGCACATGAAATCATGGGGCAAAGTTGTTACTCCGCTTCAACGTATGGGCCAGCCGGGTGACTTGATCGGGACCGCAATCTTTTTAGCATCTCAAGCATCTGCGTTTATTACAGGTCAGGTTATCCGCATTGATGGCGGTATTACGGCCGGTATTCACTGGCCAATTGCCGAAGACTTTAAAGTCACCAAAACATAAGTAAGAACCTATTCCAAATGCATAAATATTTAAGTGTGGGTAGATGAATAATGAATTTGAATGACACTGAAAAGGCAATGTTGGCAGGCGCGATGGGGGAAGCACGACAGCGTGCAATTATCCAACAAATCCAAGTTGGTGATTTTTTTGATGCTGTTGATTTTGTCCCCGTTGCTCAAGCCCATATTATGGCGGATACGGAATCTTTGGGTGAAGCAGGCGTCTGCTTTTTAGAAGATCTAGCCAATGAAGCCGAAGTCGATAATCAGGTTTGCATTCCAACCATCACTGACCCACGCGGTGCCGATTTCAATACCTATAAACAAATTAATCATGACCCGGCTTATGTCGCTCTAGAAAAGCGGGCGGATCAGGCGTTTCGCGCCCTTGGTGTTTTAATGACCGATACCTGCATCAATTATCAAACAGTTATCCCACCGGTTCGGGGCGAGCATTTAGCCATGGGCGATACCGGCGTTGTGATTTATTCAAACTCGGTTTTCGGTGCCCGCACCAATTACGAAGGCGGGCCTTCTGCCTTGGCGGCAGCGCTGACGGGGCGGACCCCTAGATACGGCTTCCACCTAGACGAAAACCGCCTTGGAACTCGATTATTTCAAGTTAAAGAGCAGCCAAAAGACTGGAGCCAATGGGGCGCTTTGGGCGGCTTCATTGGTCGTGAAATGGGCTCATATTATGAAGTGCCTGTGATTGAAGGAATTGATGTAACACCAAGTTCTGATGATCTGAAACACTTTGGTGCAGCCATGGCGAGCTTCGGCTCTACGGCGCTTTTCCATATGGTTGGGATCACACCTGAAGCGCCAACGATTGAGGCTGTTTTTGAGGGCACGCCCCCAGCACCACACGTTATTTCGGCTAAAGATATGGACGCCTTTTTTGCCACATATGCCATGGATGATGACGCTTTGGACGTTGTTGTTTTTGCGGCTCCGCAATTGTCGCTCTATGAACTTGAGCGGTTAGCCAAACTTTTAAAGGGACAAACAATTCATTCCGATGTGGCTTTGTTGATTGCGACCAACCCTGAAAACAAACGAGCGGCAGAGCGCATGGGGCTGGATGATATGATATCAGGTTCGGGTGCTATTTTAATGGAAGGCGTTTGTTTCTATCAAATGCACGCACGCGAATTGGGCGAAGCCAACGACTGGACCCGGCTGATGACCAATTCAGCCAAGTTGGTTAATATTATTAGCGGTTATGGTTACGAGCCTGTGTTATCTGACATGGAACGCTGTGTTCACTCAGCCATTGCGGGGAGGATTGTTCGATGAGCGATTTAATAATAAAAGGCCATTTAGGCATTGGCCCTAAAGCTTCCGGTGAAGCTTTAGTCGCAACAGATAATTTCAGCGCCCGCTATGATTTGGACCGGATTAAGGGGATTTTTTCTAGGCCAGCGCATAAGCTTTTTGAACAGGGTTATGTCGGTAAGGTTTTGGTTTTAAACATCGCAAAGGGAGGCGTTGCAACCGCTTGGATGCTGCACGAGATGGCATCACGTGGAATGGCGCCTGCGGCTTTGTTGCTCAACTTCGCTAACCCAATTATTGCCCAAGGCGCTGCCTTTGGTCAGGTTCCGCTGATCGACCGGTTTGACAGTGATATTACAACCATGATCAAAACCGGTGATCAAGTTGAAGTGAACCCGGCAACGGGTGACGTTATTGTGACGCAAAGCTAAGCCCAAACCGAAGGAATATAAGTGTTATGAATATGCCAATTAATGCGGCTATTGTTGGTCTGGGCCGTTGGGGTGAATTGCTTGTATCGTCCGTTGATGACAGCCAAGCCATTAAGTTCACCGCTGCTATTACCCGGACCCCTTCAAAAGTGAAAGAATTTTGTGCGGCCCGCAATATGTCCTTATCGAGCGATCTGGATGATGCTTTGAACGATGACACCATTGACGCGATTGTCATCGCTACGCCCCACAGCCAACATTTCAGCCAAATCATGTCGGCAGTGGCTGCGGGCAAACATGTGTATTGTGAAAAGCCTTGGACGTTGAATGCCGGCGAAGCCAAAACATCGCTTCGTGCGTTAGCTGATGCGGGTTTGAAAGCTGGCATCGGACATAACCGCCGCTTTGCACCCAATACGCTGGCGATGAAAAAAATATTAGACGATGGCGAACTGGGTACACCTGTTCATGTGGATGGGCATTTCCATGCTAATTTAGCACCTGCTGGGGGCGCGTGGCGCGATAGCCGCGCCGAAAGCCCGGCTGGTGGAATGACGTCCATGGGTATCCATGTGCTGGATATGTTCATTAATTTGTTTGGCCGGATCAGCGATGTTCAGGTGCAAAGCAAGCAGGTGGCAACCCCCATTGATATTGACGACAGCACTTTGGTTCGGATTAACTTCGAGAATGGATGCACGGGTCATTTAACATCTTTGTCAGCGACCAATATGATGTGGCGCATTTCGGCTTTTTGTTTGGGTGGATGGGTTGAAATGCGTGATCAAGACAAGTTGGAAGTCTCATCGGTTGCAGATGGTAATTATGTAAAAACATTTCCGGGATATAATTACCCGGCGCTAGGAACCATACAGGCGGCATTGGAAGCTTTTGCGCATGATGTTGACGGCGGCAATCCATACCCCATTACACCGGCTGAAATTGAACATTCTACGGTCGTGCTCGATGCCATCATTCAATCAGCTGAAACTGGAAAGGCAATTTCAATTAAGTGATATGAGAGCGCCTAATTCTAGATTGATTCGCGTGGTGGGAGTTTGCGCCACTTATACAAGGTCAATAAGGCGAACGCCGGTGCCCCTATAGAGGCACCAACAACAAACGGCATGAACCAATCAAGCCAAGCGACGGCTGCGAATAAATACAAAACGTCGTCGAAATCAAAACCGGCGAAACCGGGGTAGGCGCGGTCGGCGGGGTCGTCGTTGCGCTTGTCTATTTGCTCAGCAAAATATTCTGCCGCTAAAACGCCAAGCCCACCAGCAATCCCTAAAGCAATAGCCCAGTCGCCCAGTTCTGAGTGGCGCAAGCCAATGCCGCCAGCAACAAAAAATAAGCTGGTGACCGCAGAATCGCTGAACATATCGAATTTATGGCCCCACGAGCTGGTCTTCCCACTGACCCGTGCCAGCTCACCATCAGCGCGATCTAGAAAGGCAGATAAAACCCAAATCCAGCCGCCCATAATGACCAATTCACGCTCGCCGGTCGCAAAACAATAACACGCCGCCAGCCCTGAAATCAGCCGTACAAAGGTTAAGTGATTGGGTGTGATTGGTGTGTTGGCCAAAGGCCGCACGAAAATAAGGGCCAAGCGATGGGTCCAAGAACGGCCCAGAACATATTCGGATTTTGCATCTTTATCAGTGTCTGTCTCGTTCATTCTATGTCCCTGTAAGCGCATAACATGACACTGTTCTTATATATAGCGTTGAGTGTTTCTTTGTCAATCAGCGCTTTAAATTCTAAATCGTGACGGAAGTCTTTTGCTTGTGGGTCCATGTCCGCCCAAGGGCCCGTCGCTGGGTGGCACATCAGTTCCGCTGTTTGGCTTGATAAACCATCGATCATCGAAATTAATGTTTTCGTGTTTAATGATCCTGTTTCGCCAAGCCCTAACAATACGTCGTTATGTTTAATACCATGCTTTCGAAGTCTAGATTTCATTAACGCCAACCAAGGTTTCAAGCATGCGGCCCCAAACCCTCTGGTGCTGGGATCAATGGGAAGGCGCACGGATTTCATGCCGTGTTGTTTACCAATTTTCAAAATCAAACTAAGTACAGTTGGATGTAGGTGCAAATGATTATGAGCGTTGACGTGATCTAGGCGCAGATAGGTCTTTGCGAAGGCTTCAAATTGGGCGGTAATTTCGATCTCGAGCTGCTTGCGAACATGGGGCAAAAAGAAAAACCGAAAGCCTGCCCCAACCAAATCGCTACGCAAAAGTCCATTCTTATCAATTAAATCTGGGATCGCGCTTGGCGGGGATGCGGGGCGTGCTCTGGAAAGAGCAAGGTGTAATCCAACACCTAAATTAGGCATAATAGTAGTGCGCTTAACGGCATCGTGAGCGAATGCTTCGCTAACCATTAACGACGTGGTCGTTAAAATGCCGTTCATATGCGCAGATTCTACAGCATCATTAACTTCTTTTGATATGCCAAAATCGTCTGCTGTGACGATTAGATTCTTCAAGCGGCTTCCTTGCGTCCCCACAGAAATTTGAAGAACTCTTTACCTTCGCGAAGTTGACGCTTCATAATATCCCAATCGCGGAACATGTCTATGGTTAGCTGAAACATTTTCGCAGGGCGGAAGTAGAAGTCTTTGTAAAAGGTTTCTACGGCTTCAAAAATCTCGGTTTTATCTAAATGCGGGTAGCTCAAAATGCTTTCTTGAGTGCCGGATTCGGTTACCAATCCTTCTGTTAATTCATCCGTTTGAAGCCAGCCTTCTTTTATGGCTTGTTTGTATAAAAACGTGCCGGGATAGGTGGCGGGTAATGAAACCTGAATGGTCTTTGGGTTGATTTCCTTGGCATATGCCATGGTTTCTTTGATGGTATCTTTGGTTTCACCGGGAAGCCCCATAATGAAGCAGCCGTGAATAAGGATGCCTAAATCGTGGCAATCTTGAGTGAATTTACGGGCGAAATCCAAACGGACGCCTTTTTTCATGTTGTTCAGAATTTTCTGATTACCAGATTCATAACCAACCAAAAGCAGGCGCAAACCATTGGCTTTTAAAATCTCTAATGTTTTCCGGGGAACGTTTGCTTTTGCATTGCATGACCACGTTATACCCAGTTTGCCAAGCTCAAGAGCCAAAGTTTCTACGTGCTCGATGTTGTCAGTTAAGGTGTCATCATCAAAGAAAAATTCCTTAACTTCAGGGAACTCTTTGCGGGCATAAGCAACTTCAGCGGCAATGTCTTTGACCGAACGGGTCCGGTAATTATGGCCTGAAATTGTTTGTGGCCATAAGCAATAAGTGCAGCGCGATTTACAGCCACGCCCTGTGTAAAGGGACATATAAGGGTGAAGCATGTAGCCGTTATAATAGTTTTTAGTGTCTAAGAATTTTTTGTAGACCGGTGTGACCCATGGCAATGTGTCCATGTCGTGGATAAGGCCTCGCTCTCCTGATTTAACAACCTTATCGCCGTCGCGGTAATACAGGCCTTTTACTTTTGAAAGTTCGTTGCCTTCACAAACTTCTTTGATGGTGAAATCAAATTCTTTGTCACAAACGAAATCAATGTGCGGAGATGCTGCCATTGAGGATTCCCAATTGATCATCACATGCGCGCCACAGAACCCGATTAACAAATCCGGGTTCTCTTTTTTCATGGCATTGGCGACCATAACATCGTTGGCGAAAGTTGGCGTTGATGTGTAAACAATCAAAATACCAAACTTAGATGCTTCCGGCAGAAGCGTTTCCAGTGAATATCCACCCGCTGGACCATCGATTAAGGTGCTATCTGGCACAAGGGCTGCTAATTGTGCGAGCCATGTTGGGTACCAATAAGAGGTAACCTCGCGCTTGCATTGGTAGCGCGAACCGGCACCGCCGTCGAAGCCTTCAAAGGAAGGGGGGCTTAGGAAAAGTGTTTTTTTCATGTTTCTATCTACCGTACTGCAGGGTCTAATGAGTTATCTTGCCACCTTTATCGACGGAAAGTTCCGAATTTCGCCAACTAACTTTTCGTCCTGTATAGCACAATAGCCGAATAAAGAACGAAAGTAGATCGCGAATTGGAATAATCCAAAGGGAGAAAGATTGTTTAGACGAAAATGTGACCTTTGTCGAGGAATGCAAGAGAATTCTGACACAAAAAGCGATAACAAGGGGTGATACTGCCCATGTAAGGTCATAATCGGCATAATGGAACAGTGCGCCTAAGATTATGCTTAAAGGAATAGCATCAGTTAAAAAGGTCGATAAAAACCCCAAGGGTTCGACAGATCGTATCGTTCGTGCCCAACGAAGCTCGTGCAAAATCAATGATTTAAGACTATTTTCTTCGACAATGTTTTCAATAACAACATCGCCTAATTGAATATCTAAACCGGATTCACGGATCAAGCGGCCTAAGGTGTAGTCGTCGGCTAAGTTGGTAACCAAGGCTTGCAACCCGCCAATTTTATTTAAATCATCTCGTTTTACCGCCATCGTCGCGCCAAAACAGTGCTGCATGTCACCAAACGTGATCGGGATCAGCGCCGACGGGGCAAACCACTGACTTATGAACATAGCCCCTAAGTTTGACGCTAGATCGGGAGCCGGGGTGCCTTTATATAAGCAAGTGACAAGCCCCGTTTTATCGTCATTAAAACCGGTCATAACGCGGTCGATATAATCCGGCTCAACCCGCATATCGCTGTCTGAAATAATCAAAACATCGTGTTTTGCGGCGGCGTCCATATTGATCAAGTTGCTAATTTTTGGGTTTTGGCCATTGATCTGACCATTGATCACCAATTCCATATCAACATCAGGGCGCGCATTTATCACGTTGCGGACAATGCCAACGGCAGCGTCATCGGGGCTGGAAACACCAAAGACGATTTGAAAATTAGGGTAATCCTGGTCACAAAAACTAAGCAGGTTTTGCTCTAGCTCAAAATCCATCCCATGCAACGGTTTGTATAAAGTAACACCCGGGCGGTTATTGGGTTTGATTGAGGTGCTTGTCAGGCGAGTTCTGAACTTAAGCACGCAAAAGCAGGCAACGAACAAATAACCAATGGAGGCGGCAAATAAAGCTGCCAGGATATAAAGGGCGATATCCATGGTTAGCTGTTGTCCGCTTTCGACACTTTACGCTTATTAAAAAAATGCCGTCCTTCTGCATGCTGCCAAACGGCCAAACCGGGCACATCAACGATCAATTCCCGAATGCGGATTGATAACGATACCGCCAGCATTAAATCTGGCGGTTGATTAATCATTGCGCCCAAAATAACAAAAGCGCCTTCTTGAATTCCGTAGGCGTTGGGAATAACAAAAGCAACATCGCTTAAAGTCGACGTTAGGCTTTTCAAGAAAATGGCTTCCATAACGGTAATGGGGTGACCCAATACGTAAGCCGCGGCCCAAACCTCAGCCGATTGTAAAAGAAGGGTGACAACGCGCCAAAAAATAGAAAGGGCTAAGCGGCCGGGCCTTGCATAACAACTGCGCACACAAGCATCGACCCGGTCTGCACCGTCTTTCATGTTTTCAAAATAGTCAGATTTTGTGACCTTATGGGCAGAATTAACGGCCGCGCGAACGATCCCTGCTTTTTGTACCAAGACAAATCCAGCTGCTCCCGCGCCCAAAATAAAGAAGCCAATTAAGGCGGTCGCGATCAAGTCCTGTTCGACGGAATAATGAACCAACAACGTCGCACCTATAAGTCCCCAAATGATCAGGCCAAACACTTGAATCGTTTTATCGACCACAACAGAGGCGCTGGCTTCAGCTTTCGGATGGCCCCATAAAATCAACATCCGGGCCTTGACAACTTCACCTCCAATGCTTGCGACGGGCAACAGCGTATTGATGGCGCGCCCCATCCACAGGGCCATGAAAATTTGTTTGTACGGCGGCTCATGCCCCGGCTCGAACAGTAATTGCCATGTTAGGGACCCCAAAAAGACGGTTGGGCTCCAAGCCAAAGGGACCAGTAAAATGGGCCAACCAGAGGCTAGAATTAAGTCTGAAACGTCGCCCACGCCTTGCCATGCAATAAGCCCGGTCATGACGGCTAAGCCGATAATAAGCCCTATGTAGGAAAGAACTTTTGCCAATTTGGTATCCTGAAATGGTGATCTGTACGAAAACTCTAAATTCGGCGGTAAACCTAGCATTCAGGGCCTAACCATACAAACCCCAAGTCTTGTTCAAGCCATTGGTCTGGGCTACATAGAATTATGACTTCAAATTAAAGCTCCACCGATCAAGGTTGAAAAATGACGTCGCTCTCCATTCAAGTTAATCTCGATGCTGGAAAACCCGGCAATACAGACCCTGCGATTATTAAGCCCACAGCGATTTTCCCACTGGCTCGCCAATTGGGATATTATTTGTCGTTGGCTTTAATCAGAACGCCTTTAAGTGCCAACCAAGTAACTTTTATTTCCATGCTTGTTGGGCTAACCGGTTGCGCCTTTTTTATGAAAGGCGAGCTGATTTGGAATGTCTATGGGGCGCTTATGTTGGTCCTGAGTTATACGCTGGATTATTGCGACGGCACTATTGCGAGGCTCAAGGAGCAATGCTCCCCTGTCGGCGCAGCGTTTGATGATTTTGTCGACTGGTTGGTCGATACGGCGATCTTTGCGGGGCTGGGCTACGGGACATGGGTCAG
>JAPKAX010000363.1 GCA_028825025.1 Rhodospirillales bacterium
TAAAAAACTCCCCGTAAAATAGAGAAAAATACAAAGGTTATAGTGTTGCACGACCCAAGTAGCGGGCGTAACATTTATAGATATCATATTTTTCTTTTTACGGAGCCACTACATGCCATTTCTTGCTGAACGTTTAAACGCTGTAAAACCCTCTGCAAGCATGGCAGTCGTTCAAAAAGCTAAAGATTTGGCCTCGGCAGGGCACAACATCATTAACTTAGGGGCGGGTGAGCCCGATTTTGATACACCCGCTCATATTATTGAAGCGGGTAAAAAAGCCCTTGATGATGGCATAACCAGATATACAGGCGTCAACGGAACAACCGAGCTTCAAGATGCTATTATTGCAAAATTCAAACGCGATAATGATTTAGAATACACCCGAGACGAAATCCATGTCAGCTGCGGTGGCAAGCCGGTTGTTTTTAATGCCATGATGGCAACCATTAACCATGGCGACGAAATTATTATACCAGCTCCATACTGGGTAAGCTATCCGGATATCCCCGTCTTTTTTGGTGGCGTTCCAGTTATTGTTGATTGCCAATCTGATAACAACTTCAAACTTCAACCGGAACAATTAGAAGCCGCAATCACACCGAAAACAAAATGGCTCTTCCTCAATTCGCCCTCCAATCCAACCGGTGCCACTTATACACGTTCAGAAATCAAGGCCTTAACAGATGTTTTATTGCGCCATGAAAATGTCTGGGTTTTAACCGACGATATTTATGAGCACCTTACTTACGATGATTTTGAGTTCACGACCATCGCCCAAGTTGAGCCGCGTCTGAAAAGCCGGACCTTAACTTTAAACGGCATGTCGAAGGCTTACTGTATGACCGGCTGGCGGGTTGGGTTTGCCGGCGGCCCGGCCCCATTGATTGCAGCAATGTCCAAAGTGCAATCGCAATCGATTACCCACACAGCAGCCGTAAGCCAAGCCGCATCCGTTGCCGCTTTAAATGGTCCCCACGACTTTGTTGCGTCAAATAATGCTATTTTCAAAGAGCGCCGCGATCTGGTTGTTAGCATGCTAAACCAAGCCAAAGGTATAACCTGCGCCACGCCTGGCGGTGCCTTTTATGCCTACCCGTCGTGTGCCGGACTTATTGGTAAAAAAACGCCAGACGGGAACGTCATCGAAAACGATGAGGACTTTGTTACGTATCTGCTGGAAAGCGAAGGTGTTGCCGTTGTGCAAGGTGCCGCTTATGGCCTAAGCCCATACTTTAGAGTTAGCTATGCTGTTGCAACTGATGTCGTTGAAGATTCATGTCAGCGCATCCAGCGCGCCTGTGCTTCTTTAAAATATTAATCCGTTATTTTTCCGCATATATACTAGAGCTAGTTGCTAACAAGCAGTTCTGACCAAGAGCAATCTATTTTACTTTGATATTGCCGCAACGCCACCTTCGAGAATGATTCTATTCACTCTGGTTTTTCTCTAGCTGGAATACGCACAAAGGGAGAAGTTGATGTCTATAAAATCACCATCTGGCCCACGCGTTGCGGCCTCAGTTGGACTATACCTAAGTGACAAAACATCACTTTTATAAAGCATCCTTGCCATCACCAAAACCATTAATAGTAAAGGAAGCGTCAAAGAAGCCAATATGGTTGGCAATGGATCACCAGAAGCAAAAGCGTGACAAATGTCGACGGAGTTAAACGTCGCAGACTGCAGCTATTTGGACCAAGCGTGAACGTTTATCGACTGCGCAGGGTCAATTGAATTAGATCAAGACGCCCGCACTGAAATGTTAGAATCATTGGCCAACTTCGATGATACCTTGCTCAGAAATCTGCTAGATGACATTGCCCCACAACAGCCGATGCTTAATCCAATTTAAGTAAAAATTTGGCCGACAGCCTAATTATCCCATATTTTTTGGTTAGGCAGCAAAAAATATGGGATTAGACGATTGCTCAAGTCGCTTCTCCACTAAGAAGATGTTTCCGTGTTTGTCGCGAAAGCCGAGCAGAACTTAGACGATAAATGCAGCCTGTATTTTTTTGATTTGTGCTAATGCGTCATCCGAAAGTGGTCCTTTATTTATGGCTGCGGCCGCCTGCTGAAGTTCCGCAAGTGTAGCAATCC
>JAPKAX010000116.1 GCA_028825025.1 Rhodospirillales bacterium
TATTTCTCATTTTATGGAGGACACGGAGGGATTTTCCATGCAATGCTTTGATAGCAAAGCATATTATTTCTAAATCATTTAATTTCTATATATAGATTATGACCGATAGTGGCTACTGTAGTGATTAAATTTCATCATTCTTTTTCATCTTAAATTTGAAAAAAACGGGGCGAACAATCACCCATAATAAAAGTGGAAGCAGTGCTGAAAGAATTAGCGTCATTACGGGATGATCTCCACCGATATAACCAATGGTAGAAAATAAAAATCCCAGCGAGGCAGAACTGCAAACTAAGGCAACAACAAAAATTGGGAAGGACATTTTGGACAAACCAGCTAAACAAGCGACAACTTCGGATACAACAGGTAACCAGCGCGACATGGCAACGATCCAACCGCCAAGATTTTGAAAAAGCTTTTCGCCTTCAGCCAGACCTTTTTCACCACTGAGCCAAAGCGCGAAAGGTCTTCCGAGCTTTCGGCACAAGCCGTAGCCAACAAGCCCTGAAATAATGGAACCAGAGCCCGCAATAATGCCACCCAAAACGGGCCCATAGACCATGCCCAAAGCGGCCATAACTGCGGTCGTTGGAACGGGGATTGCTAAATCAGCGATAAGCAAACCAATAGCCACCGCCCAAGCATATCCACCAAAGCTTTGTAGCCAAGAAGCAACCCCGTCACCGGCAAATACCTGCTCCATTTGCTCTCCAAATATAAAAAATGGGAGAGAGATAAAAAGGACCAGCCCGATGATAATGCCAATTAATTTAGTCATAACCTGTGTGGACTCAAATCCGTGTCAGCTTATTCGATGATCAGATCATCCATATTGAGCCTTGATTTAGGCTGCTCAACCCGCGGCTCGCGCTGACCCCGAAGAATGGAGTTTCCTTCAAATACGGTCCGCTGATCAATTGCCGGTGGGTTCAACCAATCTTCTTCTTTCATTTGTCCACTTTGACCATAGGCATCAAGCGCGTTTTGGTAACAAACTAGACGAATAGCTTCTCTATCGACGCCTTTTTGTTCAGCAAGCATTGCCGTTTTTGCGACAGCTAAAGGTTCTGAAATCCCCCAATCGCAAGCAGAATCGACGATGATCCGTTCCGGTCCGTATTCTTTAAGCAAATCAACCATCCGTTCGGTACCCATTTTAGTGCTTGGGTAAATAGAGAAGCCGGCCCAATAGCCACGATCCAACACTTCGCGAACGGTTTCTTCGTTATTGTGATCAATGATCACCTTAGAAGGATCGATACCATGCTCTTCACACACATCCATCGAAAGGGTTGTGCCTCTTTTTTTGTCGCGATGCGGCGTATGGATCATGACAGGTAAATCAAGCTCAATAGCCAAATCAATTTGCAACCGAAAGTATTTATCTTCTAATTCAGTTTGGTCATCGTAACCAATTTCGCCAATAGCTACGACGCCATCTTTCATTGCGAAACGGGGAAGAATATCCATCACCCCTTCTGCTAACTCTTCATTATTAGCTTCTTTTGAATTGAGGCCAATTGTACAGTAATGACGGATGCCAAATTGGCCTGCCCGAAACCGCTCGAAGCCAACAATCGAAGATAAATAGTCAATATATGTCGCCACATGGGTTCTGGGTTGACCAAGCCAGAATGCGGGTTCAATAACAGCCACAACACCAGCAGCAGCCATTGCTTCATAATCATCAGTCGTACGTGATAACATATGGGCATGAGAATCGATGAACATCATCTTTTTAGTTCCACTTCAAAATTCATTTTACGAGTAACAGCCAGTGAATTGTCGAGCATCTCGTCGGCAATTGTGGCCCATGTTAATTCATTTTGCGCTAAGGCTGCATCAAATTCAGCTAATTGTACGCAGAGTTTGTTTTTACCTTCAGATGGCGGAGCTGACATCAAAGCTAAGGCAACAGCCTTCTTTTCAGTGTCATTTCCGTGATCTATAACCTTTTGGAAATCATCAAGAAACACCCCTTCTGCAAACGGCCCAATACAACGCCATAATTCAGGAGACACAAACCGGTCCGCAGCCCAGCGTTCGTGCGCATAATCACGAAGAATCCGTGCAAGCTCAGGGTTCGCGCGCTTATCAATACCTAGAATGGGTTCTAACATAACACCAATGAACAGAGCCTTGAGTATCATGTTGTTCCATGGGTTTTCTGAAAATTGTTCAGAAGGAAATGGGTTTTGATGCGAGACTGCTTGAAATTCAGCTTTTATATTTGTTCGCAATCCATCGGCTGCCAATCCAACCAATGCTTCCGGTTTTGTATAAAGCGGCAAGCCATTATATAGCGCCAGTAATTCACCGACATCAGCCGTACGATGCAATTGTTTAAAGCGCTCAACAAAAGGTTCTGTATTGTCATTTGAAATCTCAATGAGAAGGTAAATGCGGGCAGCAACATCTATGCTCCAGTAACGGGGGCTCCATCCCGTGCGGCTTGCATCTGCTGCGGCCAGTTCATCGGTTGACAAGGCCAGGTCATCTTTGCCTAATCTCCTAGGGACCATAGCAAAACACATATCAAAAGCTTTTTTGGTCGGATCATCTTTTATCTTGCTCAGCTGGTCTTCAAACCAGCCTTTCGGTGCGTCCGGCAGTCGACCTAACAACCAACTTAATAACAGCTCGGATGGCGTGCTACTCATATCGTTTCCTCAAAGTCTAATTTTATAATTGGGTGTTTCCGGCCGCACCCTTGTAAAAATCATGCCGAGTTTTCTCGTTTCGCACAAGATAAACAAACCAAATAAGACATGATATATATAAAAATATATCAAAACTTTATGGTATCCGTTAGATGTATAACAAGCAAAAATATAAGGAAAACCGCTTTATGAAACACTTTTTTCTATCGCTCATTATAAGCCTGAGTATTTTGGGACCTGCAGCAGAATCAGCAACACCATCAGCGCTCCCCTCTGTCCAGCTTGAGCTCGTGGCAGAAGGTTTGAATGCGCCACTTTTTCTGGTTGCTCCAAAGGATGGAAGTGGACGCAGGATTATTGGTGATCAAATTGGGTTGGCGATGGTATTAATGCCAGACGACAAAGTATTAGACACACCGTTCCTTGATTTGCGCGATGTTTTAACACCCTTATTAAGTGCGTTTGATGAGCGCGGATTGCTTGCGTTAGCCTTCCATCCAAAATTTTCAAAAAACGGTTTATTTTATGTAAACTATAGTGCCAAACGCAAAACAGACTCTCCGTTCACCGGAAAAACGGCTTATACGTGGCGAATGTCAGAGTTTAAAGTCTCGGCTGACAACCCCAATCAAGCAGACCGGTCTTCAGAACGCATTCTTTTGGAATTCGATTGGGTTAACCGTAAACATAACGGCGGTGGTTTGGCTTTCGGCCCCGATGGATTTCTCTACGTCGGTGTTGGCGATGGTGGCGGGGCCCATGGCGTTCCAGATATTTACGTTCCCCCAAAAATCGATACCACCGACCCGAACCGTCATGCACAAGAGATCCCAGAAGATCCCTTCCGTATTCCTGAAAAATTTCATAAATATGACCTGTATGCTCAGGATACAAAAAGGCTCAACGGGAAAATACTGAGAATTGATGTTGATCACGGCCATCCGGGCTATGCCATTCCACCGACAAACATTTTTCGCGGCAAAAGTGAAGGGCGTGACGAAATTTATGCTTGGGGATTTCGCAACCCGTTTCGATTATCGTTTGACCGTGCCGGGAACGGAGACTTTTTTGTTAGTGGTGTAGCAGAATCTTTTTGGGAAACAGTTTATCTGATTGACCGCCAAGGAAACTATGGCTGGTCTGTTCGTGAAGGCACGCATTGTTACGTACGGTCCCGCGCTTTCAATCCTCCCAAAAAATGTGCAACACACGGGCTCCTTGGTGAAAAGATATTATCTCCCATTATTGAGTACCCGAATTGGTCTGTCATGCGAAAAGAATCCACCGTCAAAGACAAACCTTTAGGCACGGCAAATGTTGGCGGCTTCGTTTACCGTGGCAAAGCGCTACCCGGTTTATATGGTAAGTTTGTCTTTGGCGATTTCAGCTCTGAAATCATGAAACCATCTGGGCAATTGTTTGTGGGTACCCCCACAAGCACATGGCGGGCACCATGGAGGGTTAATAAATTACACCAATTTGATGTTCGCATCCACAGTTTAGGGGAAGACGGAGACGGCGAGCTTTATGTGCTGACAACGGCGTATGGGATACCAGTTGGGAAAAGTGGAAAGCTCTGGAAGATCGTGCCTGTAAAATAATGTTATCCGCTAATCGACAGAGATTAAATTGGTCTTAAAGTATAAATGAACGGGCTACCGCCATTTTCTTCTTTTATATGAGGTATTCATGCATCCCTGGTGACCCGACAAAAATGCTTTTGTTGATTTGCCGTAGACGACTGCATAATAATTTAGTGTTTCAAAATAGATGGAATATCAGCGAAGGAAGTCGTCATTAATTTTACAGATTTGGCATCGGTGGAAATTGGAAAATATTCGGTTGATCTTGGACCCGTATTACTCAATAAAAAATAACTGACATTAAGGCCACAGAATACTTTTCAAATTAGCACACAGCAGACACAATCAACACGGCCAATAAATGCCTATAACTGCGCTGAAAGTGGGTCTCATTTTGGGCCGTCAAAAGTTCAGTTGTTGGAACACAGCAGACCCTTTTAGAGGGGATAAATAATGTCCACTACTGCGCGGAAAGCGGAAGTTATTTTTGTTAAACCTGAATTTATAATTTTGATACTCAGTTTTTGAGGCATCGCTTAGGCTCAACGATGTTGCATCATTTGCACGTTGGGCTATGCATTTTACCTATAGTTTGTCTGTCGCGGCCAGACCGATGGGCATCATCAATGTGATTAATTAAGCTGAATATTATGATGTGGTCGGCATCAAGGGTTTCAACTCCTACTTCAAAATCGTTAGCCCATAACTTTACTATCATTACAAAGCCACCCGCAATTCAGATTTAATATTACATAACGATTTCAACATAGGAATATAGTAGGTTCAGATTTTAATTAATACAAATCCAGATTCTACTCGGGGCAGCTAGGGATTATAGATGCCCTAGCCCTAATGCATCGGTAATGATTTCGAAAAATACTCGGTTTACTTACCTAATGCTAGGCCAGCGCGACGCGGGTCCGCACCCGCATAGAGGTATCCTTCATCAGACGTGTCCGCCACAATGGCGCAAACGCCACCTGCCAACCAAGTCCAATCATCCCACCATTCAACTTTATGTCCCAGCGATTTTAGGTGATCTCCTATATCATGACCGATACGTTGCTCTAGTTTAAGCAAGCCAGGATAAGACGTATGGGGTGCAAATGAAGACGGAAAACTATAAGTCGAAAATCGTGGGGCTTCGATTGCGCCTTGTATATCCATACCATAGCAAAGGACGTTAGATACAACTTGGGCCATGACTTGTATTTGCACATCACCGCCCGGCGTGCCAAAGGTCATGAACGGCTTACCATCTTTAAGGGCAAGTGCTGGATTTGGTGTCAGGCGAGGACGTTTCCCTGGTGCTAACGCATTAATGTGGTCGGCATAACCGCGTGACTGTGAGCCTCTTGATGATGGACAAAGTCCTGTGCCTGGAATTACGTCTGTGTCAAACGACGTATCGCTGGGGGTAGCAGAAAACATGTTTCCATCAGCATCGATCGCACAAACATATGTTGTGTCTGCACATGTCGAAGGGCTGGAGTGATCGTCAACCGTTGTGCTTAAAGTGTCTGGCGCTGCACCGTTCTTTTGTGTGGTTACGCCAAGTGCACCCAATGGATCACCCGCGGCTGGTAAATTTGGTTGCGCTTTGTTTAAGTTAACATCCTTTAACCGCGAAGCCAGATAGCCAGAATCAAGCATCTCCTTAATGGGGACATCATGAAAGGCTGGATCAGCGACATATTGCTCCCGATCTGCAAATACCAATTTCATGATTTCAGTGACTATGTGGATGTGCTCAGCTGAATTAGGTATAAGTTTATCAATGCTTGCGTGTTCCAGCATGCCTAGAAGCTGTGCGAGCGAAATACCCTGGCACCACGCGCCACATGTATAAAAATCGGCCCCCATGAAGTTGATATGTAATGGCTCTTCAAGACGTACTTTGTAGTCAGCCATATCTGCGAGTGTAAGGAAGCCATTATTTTCCCTATGATAAGCACAAATTTTCTGAGCAATATCTCCTTTATAGAAAGAATCGTAAGCCGCATTTAACCCGTCTTCACGGCTGCCTTTTGCGGCGGCTTCCTCATCGACCATGTATTGAAGTGTCGCTGCTAAATCGGATTGGATGAACGTTTCGGCAACCTTTGGTGGGCGCCCATTTGGCAAATAGATACGTGCGTTCTCCGGTGTGCGGCGATACTGTTCTTCTTTTTCTTTTATGAAGTCCGCAAAGATATCGTAAACTGGAAACCCATCGCTAGCGCACTGGATTGCCATAGCTGCTACGTCGGCAAACCGCATGGTTCCAAATTCCTTAAGAGCAGTGATCCATGCAGCAGGCGCTGCGGGGACGATTGTCCGCAATATGCCATCCGGAATTTCACCTCCGAATTCTTTTTCAAAAAAGCCTACGGTTGCTGCACGAGGCCAAGTGCCAAGGCCATCTATCGTTGTTATTTTCCCTGTGTCCGCCATTCGTAAAATGATTGGTGCTACCCCCGCAAAATTACACAAGTCAGTATGTAATACGGCTAAAGCGATACCTGCTGCGACGCCCGCATCAATAGCATTCCCTCCTGATTCCAAAATGTCATAGCCTGCTTGGGTAGCAAGCCCATGACCGGATGAAACTGCAAAATGTTTTGCAGTAACCAGAGAGTTTATATAGGACATCAGGCAAAACCTTTCCAAATTATAGACTATTCAATACGCATTCATTTTGTTTTGGTGCCATCATCCAAATTACGGCGAGCCCGTTTATTCAGGGACCAGTTCCAGATCGAGATGACGAGAATTATGCTTAGCGAAATGTTTTCAACCCATGGGTCCCAATAGAGAAGCCCTAATGCGGCCAACGCCAAAATCAGGCGTTCTAGAATAGAAACACGTTCAAAAATTCTGCCTTCCAACGCAAAGTTTAATGCAGCCGTCGCAATCAGAACCTGTGCAATCGCCAGAAACTGGTCGCCTATGCCACCAGCCAAGCCAAGTATCTCCGGTTCGAATAAGAAAAGAAAAGGTAAAAGGAATCCTGGCAATGCCAAACGGACAGCGGAAAACGAGGTCCCCCAAAAATTAGCCTTAGCAATATTTGCCCCTACCAAGGCAGCAACCGCAACGGGCGGTGTGACAGCTGACAGATTAGCAAAATAGAACACAAACAAATGTGCAGCAAGAAGGGGTACACCTAAATCTATTAGAGCCGGAGCGCCAAATAACGCGACAATAAAATAGGATGCAGATGTTGGCAAACCAAGACCAAAGACCAGACAAGAAGCAGCTACAACAATTGAGAGGGTAAACAAACTTCCATCTGATAGATCAAGCATCGCAAATGATAGTTTTTGAGCGAAGCCCGTTACTGTCAAAACCTCGATCAAAACGCCAATCACCGCAATCACAGTCGCAACCATCGCACCAGCTCTAGCGCCTTCGACAAAACCATTCAGAAGACGAGATATTGCCTTCATAAACGCAGGTTTGCTAGCACGTCCGCGTATGACCGTGATAACGGCATCAAGACCAAGGAGTAAGAGAACGGCGGCTAGTGCAGACGTTCCAGCAGGTATGCCAGTGACCAGAAGATACACCAAGACAAAGATTGCGACGACCAAGTGCCATTGTTGCAAGGTCGCTTCTTTCAGACTAGTCGTCTGTTCTAATTCAGGTGACGTCCTCGCGTCCAACCCCATGTTTGAAGCGCGAAGATGAACAGCTAGCATTAAAAAGGCATAATAGATAAGTGCTGGCGCAATAGCCGCCAACATCACGCTGTTATAAGAAACACCAGTCATTCCCACTATTAAAAATGCCGCGAGGCCCATAACTGGCGGCATTAGTTGTCCGCCTGTTGATGAGACAGCCTCAACGGCAGCTGCAAATTCTGGCTTGAACCCATAACGCTTCATTAATGGGATCGTGAGGGCACCAGTAGAGGCAACATTAGCAACAGTCGATCCGGACACTGTTCCCATCAGTCCGCTGGAAATAACAGCAACGAGAGCAGGCCCGGCCTTTGAACGCCGACCCACGGAAAACCCTATCCTAACAATAAAGTCAATTGCGCCTGTTGCTTTAAGCGCACCACCAAACATCATGAACATAAATATAGTGTTCGCAGATAAACTTGTAAGTCCACCGAGCAGGCCTTGGAAATAAGGTATAGAGGTATAGCCAATCAGGCGGCCAGGAGCGATGCCCGCATGAAAGAAAATATCACCGGGCATATACTCGCCCCAATACCCGTACGCTAACCCAATGACCGCCATGGTCGGGATAGTCCATCCCCACTGAAACCCTGATAAAATCAACGTTGTCATAAGTAGGAGGGCCGCCACAGCAAGATCGGATGAGTTCGGCATGAAGCTTCGCACCTCGGTCAGTGCGCGGTATTCAACGTGAATATAAATCGCCAGTAATACGGTGAGAAGTGCAAGCGCCCAAAATAATATGCGGAGCGCCTTCTTCTCAAGGCTCGTTCCTTCGATCAGTGCTAAGAAACCGATGATGACAGCAAACGCTAGATGGAGATTGCGAAACTCGCCGGATGTTAGCGAGAAATTGAGCAATTGGAATATATGTACGCTAACCATTACTACGGCAGCGATGAGTAGCATGAGTGTTGCTGGAAAAGATCGAGAGTTATCCGCTGCCGCAATCGCAGCTATACGTCCGCGTAGTGAGGATTCCAGTTGGTCGGACATAATCTTCCTAAAAATAAGGGGGAACACTCTCCAGCCGAGCAAGTTTTCACTCAGCCAGAGAGTTAAGCCAATAGATGCGTGTTTTAGATGTGTGTTTTCAATTCATCACGCCACACGCCTTTTTCTTTAAAGTACTTTGCAGCACCTGCATGGACAGGGTACGCAGGCATGAGAATCTTTGTCGCGAAATCTAGATCAATGTCTTTGAGTTTAATGCCACCGCGCTTGCGGACAAATTCAGCATTTTCATAGACAGCTTTTGTGATTTCATAAACGACATCTACGGGAATATCAGGCCGTGTCGCCAATACACCACCGAAAGATAGCATAAGCGTTGGATCAGTTAGTGTCTTCCAGTGTTCTGGCGTAAGGGTAGCACTTTTAACGCCTGGGTTTATCGCGACCGCCTTATCGACCAGTCCAGGTGTCAATGGCAGAACTTTGAGCTTATGGGTCGTCTCTAGGCGTTGCATAAGACCCGATGGGTTGCCAGAAGTCAGCAATGATGGAATGCAATCGACAGCCCCAGATGCGAGGGCATCATATGTCTCTTTCCAAGACCCATATGTCCAATCAACTTTATCCTCAATGCCCGCAGCTTTAAAAAATGTCTTCCATAGACCCGTCGTTGCGCCACCAGCAGATGCCGGCATTACGCGTTTGCCTACAAGATCTTCAAGCGAGTTAATCCCAGAATCTGCGCGGACCATAGGCGAACACTGCCAAATGGTATAAGAAAACATCTGCACGGCTTCTACTGGTTTTCCTTCATAACGACCTTTGCCGTTGATTGCTGGGTACCAGTCCGTGGTCGTTGTCTGACCAAAATCAATGGTTTTTTCACCAAGCAAAGACATGTTCTCGGCGCCACCAGCGGTCGATAGAGATGAGTGACGTGCATCCGTAAATTTTGATGCCGCAGCGGCAAGAATAGTAATGATCTGGTAACCGGTGGAACCCAAGCTGGAGGAACCCCATTGATAGATGTTTTTTGCGGCCAGAGCTTGAGTTGCTCCACCAATTAATGGTGCCAAAGCTGTTACACTGGCAGCGCTGCCCAAAACTTGGAGCATCGATCTTCGTGTTAGTTTATTCATTATAATTCATCCTCGAATAATTGGCTGCACATAGTGTTTGACAGCGACAGATTGTAAATGTGTCCAAAAAAAAGCCAAAATCGAACAAATTTCAGATTTTTTCTTCGGCTCGACAATCAATGGTAGTATCTGTAATTGTAAAATGGCAAGGGAATATTTAAAATCTTGGTAAAGGTGAAATGAAAAAGGCCTGGAGCGTAGAGCCCAGCCCTTTAAAATAAATGGTGCCGTCGGGTTGCGTTAATTACCCTGTATAGGCATCAGTTTAGACTGTGAATCCAACAG
>JAPKAX010000004.1 GCA_028825025.1 Rhodospirillales bacterium
ATGCCACACAACACGCGGGCACGGATTAGCCGTTCTTTACGTATGCTTGCCGATATTCTTCGGTCCGAGCTTCAATTTTTTCCGTGTCTCCTAAGTCTTGACGGAAGATGATTTCAACTGCCCCCTTAGGCCCCATAACCGCAATCTCAGCCGACGGCCACGCATAATTCACATCGCCACGCAAATGCTTAGAACTCATCACATCATACGCTCCGCCATAGGCTTTACGCGTAATAACTGTAACTTTTGGCACCGTTGCTTCGGCGTAAGCAAATAACAATTTGGCACCATGTTTGATAATTCCGCCATATTCTTGTGATGTTCCGGGCAAAAATCCGGGCACGTCAACTAAGGTGACCAACGGTATATTAAAGCAATCACAAAACCGCACGAACCGAGCCGCTTTAATGCTGGATGAAATATCAAGGCAACCCGCCAAAACCATGGGCTGATTTGCGACAATACCAATGGTTGAACCTTCAATCCGCCCGAACCCAACAATAATATTACCCGCATATTCGGGCTGAATTTCAAAAAAGTCCCCTTCGTCAATCAGCTTGGTGATCAATTCCATCATGTCATAAGGTTTGTTTGGATTGTCTGGAATTAAAGTATCAAGCGATGGTTCAGCCCTGTTGTGCGGATCTGTTGTTGGGCGAACAGGTGTTTTTTCTTTATTATTAGCGGGTAAAAAATCAAGGAACCGGCGTAAATACAAAAGTGTTTCCACATCGTTTTCGAACGCTCTATCTGCAACGCCTGAAATTTGGGTGTGGGTCGTGGCGCCACCTAGTTCTTCGTGGGTTACTTCTTCATGTGTCACGGTTTTAACAACATCGGGACCGGTCACGAACATGTAGCTCGAATCTTTGACCATAAATATAAAGTCTGTGATGGCGGGTGAATACACGGCTCCACCGGCACAGGGCCCCATAATCACTGAAATTTGAGGAATCACACCTGAAGCAGAAACATTGCGTTGAAAGACTTCAGCGTATCCTGCCAGCGAATCAACGCCTTCTTGAATTCGTGCCCCACCAGAATCATTGAGCCCAACGATCGGAGCCCCCACTTTCATGGCTTGGTCCATAATTTTGCAAATTTTTTCCGCATGCGATGCAGATAACGAGCCGCCAAACACAGTGAAATCTTGAGAGTAAACAAAAGTTAAGCGGCCATTTACGGTACCAAACCCGGTAACCACACCATCACCTGAAATGGTTTGCTCTTCCATGCCAAAATCTGTGCAGCGGTGTTCGACAAACATGTCTCGCTCTTCAAACGATTCAGGATCCAAAAACAAATCAATCCGTTCGCGAGCCGTCAGTTTTCCTTTGGAATGCTGGTTATCAATGCGGCGCTGACCACCGCCCAAGCGTGCTTGTTCGCGTTTTTGTTCTAATTTACGAATAATGGTATTCATTGCTCACTCCGTTGTGAAATCACGGGTTATTAATTAAAGGTGTGATTTAGGATTTAATAAATCCTAACCGCATTGTTGGAAAAATCAAACCAACGCTTCAAGATATTGCGTAGCGAATTTAATATCGGCTTCTAAATTGTTACGCCGTTCCAGAGCTTCTTCATCTACGCCCCATTGTTTAGTTTGCCAATCATCATCGATTTGCGAGGCTTCAAATGCAAAAGCCCCGTCAATATGGCCCTCCATACAAGCAAGTCCCAAAGCGAGTGATCCGGTTAATTGAGTAATTTCACCCAATGCGGCGAGTTTAAAGTCATCATAAACATCAATGATTACCGTAAGTTTTTCAACGGTACCATCTGGTTGGTCAATGTGCACAATGCCGGATGTGACATTCAGCGGAACCTGCATGGAATGCGCTACCCAATCTAAGATTGGTTGCCATTGTTTGTGTTGCAGAGCGACCAGATCGTTTGGCCGTTCAGAACGATAACACAACAAGTCGCTCAACCCATATCGAGCAAGCTGCTCAATAACACCAGCCCGAACAGGTGCCACCTTATCAATCGCCGTACACACCAAGCGCATCAGCGGCATGCTTAAGGGCTTAATCTCATCTTCTTGTGCCGCCCACTCTGATGCGACGTCATTCGCCAGCACTTGGAACGGAATAAGCAAAGCACTGCCTTCTGGTGTTTTTATGGGTTTGGTATCTAAGCGAACGCTATAGCTGTCTCCTTCTAAGACAACATCAACGGTCTCGAAAAATTTTTGTATTTTTTTAGTAAGCATATGCGATTTATGGTCCTTAATTCCCAAATAAAATTTTCAAGCCAGAGCCAATTCCCTTTGCAATGCCTTCAATAGCGCTTTCTTCTATCTTGGGCTTATCCCCAAGGGGCATTTGCAAAGCTGATGCCCTCAACGGCAATTTATGGGGTCAAAGAAATTTCTAGATTCAAATCACCAGTGACAACTAAATCACGGCCTGTTGCCTCTTTAGCTTTTTCAGCAATAAGGTCTTTGTATTCATTAAAATCTGTAGACTTTAAAATAGCGATCCCAGCAACAAGAACCCCTGTAAACAAGACCATGACAACTCAAAAAAATTTAATTCCAGTTTTCATTTCATTCTCCCCAATCAGCTCAGCGCTGAATGTAATTCGTTGAACTCATTAATAACACATTGGGCACCACTGGCCATTAATTCAGAAGCATCATGATACCCCCAATTCACGCCAATCGCACGCACCCCAGCGTTAAGCGCCATATCAATATCAAATGTTGTATCACCAATCATGACAGCGTTCGATTTATCCACGCCAGCTTCATTAAGGGCAGCAATCATCATGTCTGGATGTGGCTTGCCATGCATAACCTTATCCGACGTTTGCAAGGTTACAAATTTATCCAGAATCCCGAAGTGCGTAAGCGTTGCCACCAACCCCCGGTATGATTTACCAGTAGCGACACCAAGCAACCAACCCGCGTCTTCTACAGCACTAATAGCCTCTAAAGTTCCGGGATATAGAGGTTCTTCAAGGCGATCTGTCGCGCGCATTTTTTGCCATTCATCAGAATATGCCAGTCGGAGACATTCAACCAGTTCCGCATTTGCTTCAGGTGCTAACACGGAAACCCCATCTGACAAAGGCAACCCAACAATGCGCCGAACAGCATCACGACCAAGATCTGGCAATCCATACTTGGTGAAGGCTACAGACATGCACTGGAAAATGGCGTGTTGCGAATCAACCAATGTACCATCGCAATCAAAGACAACTAATTTCAATTCACTCACACGTTTCTCGCATTTGTTACTGAACTCACCCTAACAGGTAAAACCTTATTTACGCGGTAATCGCATCCGCGTCACGGCAAACCAGTTAAATTAGTGCAAATATTTAAGTATATATTGGAAATATGATCAACCTTCGATTAATTTAAAGGCGAAGTTGAAAATCGTGCCGCATCCTTTTATCCTAAAACTCTAATGTAGTGTCATGCGCTTCCACAATACTTTTAACAATAGACAGCCCCCGCCCTGAGTTCGGTCTTCGTCGACCAATTCTAATTTGTGGAACAGCTAAGTTTTCTTTTATTTGGTCTGAAATTCCGGGTCCCATATCCATAATCATAACAGCGCCAGAGGGCTCAATCTCGACAATGATATCGGTGTTTTTAGGTCTATACTTAATGGCGTTTTAAAATAAATTTCGAAGCGCCATTAAGAATTAGTTCTTCAAGCACGCTCAACAACAACGGCTTTTCAGCGCCCTGAATCTGATGTTCACAAACAGACAGGATTGCAGACAGAGCAAGCTCAGAAATAACGTCTTGTGTGTTTTTTGATAAATCAACGGCATCATGCTCACCAATCTCGGACATATCCCACTTTGTGGCATCTAAAAGCTGTTCGACAGAGCGGCGCATAATATCAACATCATGGCTCAAAAAGGCTGCCATTTTTTGTCACCCATATTATCAATGGTTGCTTCCAAAAGGCGCTCGGTGTTCTTAAGTCATGCCCAACATTGATGGCAAATATTCGATTATGCTCAACACTTTTCCGTAACGCAGCTTCAACTTATTTAAATTCTGATGTGTTTGTTAGAAATCTTGCTGTGCTGCCATCATCTAAAATAAACTCTGTGACTTGCAAAACAATTCCACCTTAGTAACAAATTTCGAATGAACCGCGCGGATTTCGATGTAAATACATCTAGCATGCAATTCATTCTTCTTCTTTTTCAATCGCGTCTAAAACCAATCCTTTTCAAAATTGCACTTACATGATCTTCGAATAATGTGTTAGCGGTGTGTTGATCACACGAGGTTTATTTCTGCAGTATGTTTCCAGAGTAGAAGCTGTTCGATCTTGTTAAGTTTTGTGGACACAATCAGTGAGGTAATTATGCCCCAATTTTGAGCTCCGGTATAATGACTGGCGAAGAGTGCACTCTTTTGATTAAGAGCAATGGGTCGAATTGTCCGATCGACGGTGTTGTTGTCCATTGCGATCCGACGGGCGTTAAGGTGAGCACTATTAATATCCCAACTCGTGGACACACCCTTAACCATTCATTTACTCTGCGGAACTCTATGGTTTTGTGAGTTCGATCCTTCATCAACAGACAGTAAATATCCAACGCCTCTAATCGTATGAACCAAACAGTCAGCCTCAAATTATTTTAGGCGCTTTCTTAATTGTGAAATACGAACCTCGATGGAGTTTTAAAAAATGTCATCATCAAACCCATAAATTGTATCCTCAATAACATCCTTTAGAACAACCCGTCCTGCAAGGCACATCAAATGAAATATTTCCGATATCAATACAGGACCAAGGGTCCCCAGGTGGGTGCAATTAGGCACGAATACGGGCAACCAATTACTTCATTTCAAAAGGCTTCAATAAATAATCATTACCACCCGCGTTCAAACCTTTAACACGAGCATCAACACCATCACGAGCAGTTAAAATAAGCACAGGAGTGCTGTCACCTTGATCACGCCAAGTTTTTAAAAGAGTTAAACCATCCGCATCAGGAAGGCCTAAATCAAGAATAATTACATCATACATTACAGTTGAAAATGCGGCATCCCAATTGGCTGCCGTGGCAACGGAATCGACAGTAAACCCAGAACTCGCCTATTCTATTTTAACGAACTCTGCAAACCGCTCGTGATCTTCTACACGTAACAGTCGCAAAAATAATAAGGCCTCGTTATAGTTACGGTTTATTCTATTTCAATAATGTAATTGTAGTTCGGTTGAATCGCAAATCCAAGGAACCGGCAGCTTTCCATAAAGTGTTCCGGCGGCGGAGCCAAAACTTCAAGCATTCCCCCACTAAGATTAGGTAACACAATTGCGCGGGCGTGAAGATGCATTTGTTTACTACTTGGCAAGCCATCAAGAAAAGCTTCAGAGCCGCCATATTTACCATCACCTACAATAGGCGTTTCTAATCCTTCAGTGGCATGAACACGAAGTTGATGCGTGCGCCCCGTTACCGGCTGGAAGGCCAACCAACTGACTTTTTGCCCGGCTGTATCTAAAATACGGTATGCAGTCCGTGCAAACTTTCCTTCTTTTTGATCTACAATCACTTTGTCACCTTTAGCGCCCGGCGCTTTTATCAACGGAAGAGTAATAATTCCCTCTTCAATTTTAGGCTGTCCAACAACCAATGCCCAATAAAGCTTTTTCGCCTCTTTACTTTGAAAGACGTCTGTATAGAAAGTCGCAGCCTTACGGCTTCTAGCAATCAACATAACACCGCTGGTATCTTTGTCTAAACGGTGCACCAAACGCGGGCGTTCACCGTCTTTTGGCTTCAATGCATCCAACAAACCATCGACGTGGCGTGTTGTGCCGCTGCCGCCTTGAGCTGCTAATCCTGAGGGTTTGTTAATAACAAAAAGATGACTGTCTTGATATATAATCCAGCTTTTGACGAGCTCTATATCTTCTTCAGTAATTTTCATTTTTTGCTTCGGCTGAGCTTTGCGCGGCGCTCGTTCTTCAATAGGAGGAACTCGAATAATTTGTAATTCTGCAATTCTGCTGCTGGCTTTAACACGTCCCCCATCAAGCCTTACTTGCCCAGAACGGAATAATTTTTGAAGCTGTACATGACCTAAATCCGGATAGTGGGTTTTAAACCACCGATCAAGGCGCATGCCGTCTTCGGCGGGTGTGACTTCAATAATTTGAACTTGGCTCATGTAAGTATTTGGCGAACAAACACCACTCCAATAATAAGGGCAATAATGCCCGCAATGACAGAAACGCCCACATAAACAGCCGCGGTTATATATTCACCGCGTATTATTTGATTATAAGCATCCATAGAAAAAGCCGAAAAGGTCGTAAAGGCACCCAAAATGCCAACTTTCACAAAAGAACGCACTTCCGGCGATGGTGACCATTCCAATGCAAGAGCAGATAATAGGCAACCCAGTGCAAACGAGCCAACAATATTAACTGCCATCGTTCCATAGGGAAATCCACTATTGAACCACTGGTTGATCAAAACTGTAGATAAATGTCGTCCAACGGCGCCCAAAACACCACCGGCCGCTATATATAATAACAGTTTAGCTGACATTACACCCTGCCCTGAGCTGTTGTTACCTGTGTCATTTTTAACCACGCCCCTTTTCACGACGTAGCTTATCCCAATATTCTAGACGTTTTACAATTTCTCTCTCGAAACCTTTTCCTTCCGGATTATACAAACGCGATCGTTGCATTTCATCCGGAAAGTAGTTTTGTCCAGAAAAACCATCTTCAGCATCGTGGTCATAGGCGTATCCGTCACCATAACCAAGCTCGCTCATTAATTTTGTTGGTGCGTTCAATATATGTTTGGGTGGCATTAAAGACCCGGTTTCCCGAGCACTCTTTTTTGCAGATTTTTCAGCCTTATAAGCCGCGTTCGATTTAGGCGCTGTTGCCAGATAAATCACGCATTGAGCAACAGCCAGTTCACCCTCCGGCGACCCTAACCGATCAAAGGCTTCCCATGCAGCAATGGATTGAGGCAATGCTTGCGGGTCGGCCATCCCAATGTCTTCAGAAGCAAACCGGACTAATCGACGTAGGATATACGTTGAATCTTCACCGCCAGCCAGCATACGGGCAAACCAATACAGCGCGGCATCTGCATCTGACCCACGCAACGATTTATGTAAAGCGCTAATCAGATTATAATGGCCATCTTGTGATTTATCATACAACGGCATCCGCTTCTGGACGGCACTCGCTAAAGCCTTTGTATCTAAAACGGTATCGCTTGAAAGCGTAAAGACCTCTTCCGCCATATTCAGAAGATACCGTCCATCCCCATCAGCCATAGCTCTAAGCGCTGCACGCGCATCTGCGTTCACAGGAAGGGACACACCTTCAACAGCCTCAGCACGGCATAAAAGGGCGTCCATTGCCTCATCACTCAAGCGATTGAGAACCAAAACTTGGGCCCGTGATAGTAAAGCTGAATTAAGCTCAAATGATGGGTTTTCAGTGGTTGCCCCCACAAGGACGACAGTACCATCTTCCACATACGGCAAGAATCCGTCTTGTTGGGCTTTATTGAAACGATGGATTTCGTCAATGAACAATAATGTTCCGCGTCCAACCGAGCGTCGATCTTTGGCCCGATCGAAGACTTTTCGCAAATCAGAAACACCAGAAAACACAGCCGACAAAGGCTCAAATTCAAAATCGCTTTGATCCGCTAGTAACCTTGCGATTGTTGTTTTACCTGTGCCAGGTGGTCCCCAAAGAATAATCGACGCCATTCGACCATTTGCGATCATCCGGCCAATAGGGCCAGCCGCACCAATCAAATGGTCTTGGCCGACAACATCACCCAAACTTTCAGGGCGCATACGGTCGGCTAAAGGACGCGTAACAGTGGATTCAAATAAATTACTCATGCACCCGTCTCGGTTTTTACCGATTTATTACAAGATCACGCATTTTACCCGCCCGTTCGACGGATACCCGCCAACGTTCAACGGTTTTTCCTAAAACCTTTATAAGTTTTTTTACATTAGGTGTGTTTTTTCCATTAACAGAGCGCACAATATCACCGCGCTGAAAGCCCAACCGGTTTGCAGGAGATCCCCGTTTAATAGCCAATATAAACACCCCATCAAAAAAGAGACCTAGATCCAATTCGTCAGCTAGAGCGGGTGACATATTAGCAACTTGAGCACCCTGCAATGGTTGTTCGCCGTCTAAAGCTTTAATGTTGCGTTTTGGGATTTCAGGTGCAGCTTCCAGGTTCAAATTTAGGGCGAGAGTTTTATTGCCACGCCAAACCCTTAAAACAACCTGATCACCCACAGGCAAGGTAGCAATCCTGTGTGCTAACGCATTACCATCGAAAGCTTGATGTCCGTTTACAGCCAAGATGACATCGCCGGTACGCAATCCAGCTTTTTTGGCGGCACCGTGTTTATGAACGGCATTAATTAGAACGCCCGCAGGAGTCTCTAACCCCAAAGAATTTGCAATATCTTGGTTTACTGTTTGCCCCGATGCCCCAAGCCATGGGCGCACAAGCTTACCCGCTTCTGAAATACCCCGAATAACAGCACGTACCATGTTTGAGGGTACGGCGAAACCAATACCTTGTGATCCTCCACTTTTTGAAAAAATAGCGGTATTAATTCCAACCAATCGACCATCTAGACCGACCAAAGCCCCACCAGAATTACCAGGATTAATAGAAGCATCTGTTTGAATAAATGAACCTAAAGTTGACAAACCTACTCCAGAGCGTGATAAAGCGGAAACAATTCCACTGGTCACGGTTTGACCAACTCCAAATGGATTGCCAATGGCTAAAACCAAATCACCAACTTCTAAGTCATCGGAATCAGACAGGACAATAACAGGTAAAGGTTTACCGTTCGTTTTGATCCGTAAAATAGCTAAGTCAGTTTTTTCGTCAGTGGCGACCAATTCAGCATCAAATTCACGTCGATCATGCAAAACAACACGGATCGTATCCGCACCTTCAATGACGTGATTGTTGGTTACAATAACACCATCTTCAGCGACAATGACGCCGGAACCCAGTGAGTTTTGTTGGCGTTTTATTTCACGCCCTCCCCGGCCAGCACCGAAACCATTACCAAAGAACTGTCGGAAAAAAGGATCATCAAATAACGGCATACGGGCACGGGTACGAACAATTTTACGAGTGTAAATATTAACAACAGCTGGTGCTGTTTTTTTAACTAAAGGGGCGAATGACAGCTGCGTCTCTAGCTGGTTCTCCGGGACACTTTTTTGGGTAGCAAATGCAGTGTCACCAAGAACAAATGAACAAGCGATCAATCCGAATGCGGACAATTGACGTAGAATAAAAAACATTTTAGAAAACTCACCTTAATCCAAATACACAGCGAAATCGTACATACATACCTAATCTCTACTCAGTATTAGCATCCCTAAAATGAAAAAGGCAGCCATAAGGCTGCCTTTTCATCAACATTATCACTGATAACGTCTTATTCTTGAACCAACTCGCCCGCTTCTTCAAGCTCAGCTTCATGGCGCGCAATATCTGCAGCACCTTTCGCGTCTGTGTCACGATCTACGTATTCAATAAATGCCAACGGCGCATCATCACCATAACGGAAACCAGCTTTAAGTACACGCGAATACCCACCTTGGCGTTCTTTATAGCGTGTTGCTAATGTATCAAATAATTTAGATACAGCCGCATCATCACGCAAGAATGCAAAAGCTTGGCGACGGGCATGAATATCGCCGCGCTTGCCAAGAGTAATCATTTTATCAGCAAAACCACGAAGTTCCTTTGCTTTAGGCAAAGTTGTTTTGATTTGCTCGTGAGTAATCAAAGAAACAACCATGTTCGAAAACATAGCCTTACGATGAGAACTGGTCCGATTGAGTAAGCGGTGTTTAAAGCGATGTCGCATAGGTAGGCTCCTTCATTTATCTGCGCGTGCCATTTAACCCACAGATTTTGATTTTAAGTTTGTATATAGGCTTATTACTCAACAAACATTATGAACTTTGTGGTCAGAATGGGTCTTCAAGTCTTTTCGCTAACTCTTCGATGTTCTCTGGTGGCCATGCAGCAATTTCCATACCTAAGTGTAAGCCCATTTGGCTCAATACTTCTTTGATTTCATTCAAAGATTTACGGCCAAAGTTTGGAGTCCGAAGCATGTCAGCTTCGCTTTTCTGAACCAAATCACCAATGTAGATTATGTTATCGTTCTTAAGGCAGTTCGCAGAACGGACGGAAAGCTCAAGCTCATCAACTTTACGAAGAAGATTGCGGTTAAACGGTAGATCATCTTTCTGCTCTGCAGTAGATTTTTGATCTGGCTCGTCAAAGTTGACGAACAACTGTAATTGATCTTGTAGAATACGTGCAGCTAAAGCCACAGCATCATCAGGTGTTACAGCGCCGTTCGTCAGCACATCGATAGCTAATTTATCATGGTCTGTAATTTGACCAACACGCGAGTTTTCAATTTTGTAAGAAACCTTACGTACAGGTGAGAACACAGCATCAATAGGAATAAGACCGATTGGGCTATCTTCTTGTTTGTTTGAGGTGGCAGCTACGTAGCCTTTGCCATTCTCAACAACCAATTCCATTGAAAGTTTAGCACCTTTGTCAAGGTGACAGAGAACCAAATCAGGATTCATCACTTCAATATCAGCACCAGTGTCAATTTGACCAGCTGTAACTTCACCGGGACCCGTTGCTTTTAAAGTAACGTGCTTTGGACCTTCAACATGCATCTTCAGGGCAACGCCCTTCATATTTAACACAATGTCAGTTACATCTTCACGAACGCCTGGAACAGACGAAAATTCGTGTAATACACCTTCAATTTGGATAGCGGTAACTGCAGCACCTTGTAGCGAAGAAAGCAAAATCCGACGTAAAGCATTGCCTAACGTCAAACCAAAACCACGTTCTAGAGGTTCTGCAACGATGGTTGCCATACGATTAGGATCTATACCAGGCTCGACTTCAAGTTTTGCCGGTTTAATCAACTCTTGCCAATTCTTTTGAATCACGGGGGCGACCTCACACTCGTAGAAATTATTCCAGACCACTTATAAATGGCCCACATTTAACTAAAACCTAAATGGCTTAGCTATGGAAATAACAATAATCCCCACGCATAAGCAGGAATTATCTGAAAACAATTAAACGCGCCGACGTTTCCGTGGGCGACATCCGTTGTGCGGAATGGGCGTTACGTCACGGATCGCCGTAATCGTAAAACCAACCGCTTGCAACGCACGCAAAGCAGATTCGCGTCCAGCACCAGGGCCTTTCACTTCTACTTCTAGCGTTTTCATGCCATGTTCGATGGCTTTATTTCCAGCATCTTCACCGGCCAGCTGCGCCGCATAAGGCGTAGATTTCCGAGACCCTTTAAAGCCCATCGTTCCAGCAGATGACCAAGCAATTGCATTGCCCTGTGCATCCGTGATGGTAATCATCGTGTTGTTAAAAGTAGCATTTACGTGTGCAACGCCGGATACAATATTCTTGCGCTCGCGGCGTCGCGAGCGTTGAGTTGTTGGCTTAGCCATATTACGTCCTCAAAATTATTTCTTTTTACCAGCAATAGACTTTGCTGGGCCTTTTCGGGTACGGGCATTGGTATGGGTCCGCTGACCACGTACCGGCAAACCACGACGGTGGCGAAGCCCCCGGTAGCACCCTAAATCCATTAAACGCTTGATATTGATTGCCCGCTCACGTCGCAAATCGCCTTCAACTTGGTAATCTGTATCAATAAGCTCACGAATCTTCGTCAATTCGTCATCAGTTAATTGATTGACACGGCGTTCCAAAGGAATCCCGCAGACTTCGCAAATCTTTTGCGCAGAAGTTCTTCCAATACCATGAATATATGTTAGAGCGATAATCGCCCGTTTCGCAGTTGGAATATTAACACCAGAAATACGCGCCAAAGCTTGATCTCCTTAAACTTTGGATTAAAAAAAATGTCCGAATAGGTTCGGAAAGTGCGCGATTATAGGTTTTTTAATCAGTATGTCAACCAATCATAGTAACCTAATGTTTCACACAATTCCTAAACCGTAATTTCGGCCAGTTGCTTAGCTACTTGGTCTATATCCGCCATACCATCAACTTTATCAAGTGCATCATTATCCCGATAATAAGCTATAATAGGAGCCGTTTGTTCGTGATAAGCACTTAAACGCGATCGTATAGTGGTTTCGTTGTCGTCATCACGGCGAGAAAATTCATTCCCACCGCATTTGTCACAAACGCCATCAACTGATGGTGTTTGAAATTCGTCGTGGTATCCGGCACCACATTTTTCACACGTGTAGCGACCGGTGATTCGTTTGATCATGGCTTCATCATCGACAGCCAATTCAATCACGTGATCAATTTTCAAACCTTTAACATCGAGCATTTGATCTAATGCTTCAGCTTGTGGTGTCGTTCTTGGAAAACCATCCAAAATGAAACCATTAACACAATCGGGCTGATCAATACGGTTCGATATCATACCAATCAAAACATCATCTGATACAAGTTGACCTGCATCCATAACTTCTTTTGCTTGCTTGCCTAAATCACTACCTGCAGCTACTTCAGCACGCAACATGTCACCGGTCGAAAGCTGTAAAATAGAGCACGATTCCTGCAATAACTTAGCTTGTGTACCTTTACCTGCGCCAGGAGGCCCTAGCAAAATCACATTCATGAACGGCGGCCTCGCAGCTTAGATTTCTTAATCAGGCCTTCATATTGATGAGCCAATAAATGAGATTGTACTTGAGCAACTGTATCCATAGTAACTGTTACAACAATCAACAAGCTGGTACCACCAAAATAGAAAGGAACTGAATATTTAGAAATTAACAATTCAGGTAACAAACATATGATAGCTAGATAACCAGCACCTACACACGTTAATCGTGTCAAAACGCGGTCCAAATAAGCGGCTGTGTTCTTACCAGGGCGAATACCGGGAACAAACCCACCATATTTCTTCAAGTTATCAGCTGTTTCTTCTGGGTTAAAGACAACTGCAGTATAGAAAAACGCAAAGAATACGACCATCGAAATATACATAATCAAGTAAACGGGCTGGCCACGACCAAGGTAGGATGCTGCTGAGGTAAGCCATTCAGGTCCAGTACCTGCTGAAAAGCTAATTACAGTAATCGGCATCAATAGAATTGAACTTGCGAAGATCGGCGGAATAACACCTGCGGTGTTCAACTTAAGAGGCAAGTGAGAGTTTTCACCACCCGTCATTTTATTACCACGTTGACGTTTTGGGTATTGAATTAAAATTCGTCGCTGTGCCCGTTCCATCAAAACAATGAAGTAAATGACGCAAACGGACATGATCAATAAGACAAGAATGAAGCCGGTTGAGAGCGCCCCTGTGCGTCCTAATTCAAGAACACTAGCTAATGCGGAGGGTAAGTTTGCAACAATACCGGCAAAGATGATCAACGAAATTCCGTTACCAACACCCCGCGCAGTAATTTGTTCACCCAACCACATTAAGAAGATTGTACCACCGACCAAAGTAATGACAACTGAGAACCGGAAAAACACACCAGGATCTGCTACAGCTGGTCCTGCACTTGAAGAAACACCTTCAAGACCGGCCGCTATGCCAAAAGCCTGTACCGCAGCAATAACGACTGTTAAATAGCGTGTATATTGATTGATTTTTTTACGTCCAGCTTCGCCTTCTTTTTTCATAGCTTCCATCTGTGGCGACACAGCAGTCATAAGCTGCATGATAATCGACGCCGAGATATAAGGCATTATGTTAAGAGCAAAGATGGTCATCCGGCTTAAGGCACCGCCAGAGAACATATCGAACATTCCAAGAATTCCACCCTGATTCTGGCGAAAAATATCCTCCAAAACAGTTGGGTCTATACCGGGCAGTGGAATAAATGTTCCAAGCCGATATACTAGAAGTGCACCCAGTGTAAACCAGATGCGATTCTTAAGTTCCGTAGCTTTGGCAAAAGCGCCGAAATTTATATTGGATGCGAGTTGTTCTGCGGCTGATGCCATTTAGTCTGTCTCTTTTATTTTGTTAAAGTTAAGCGGTGTTTAAGCCACGTTACTTTGGCACATATTATAGTTCAGCTCTCTGGCTTTAGTTCTGTTATTCAGCTCTAACTTTTGCTAAACGCTCTTGCCGTTCAGCAGAAATACGTTCTCTGGCTTTACCTTTACCTTCAACCTTAGGTTTTGGTGTCGGTAATGTAACGCTTCCACCCGCTTTCTCTATAGCTGCAATAGCAGTTTTAGAGGCACGTGCCACACTGATATTTAATTTAGCTTTAATCTCGCCTTGTGCAAGGAGCTTAACACCGTCTTTAGAACGTGACACCAAACCTAATTTTAACAAACTTACGTCTGTTAATGGTTCTTTAGCATCAAGCCGACCAGCGTCAATCGCTTTTTGCAGCTTACTGAGGTTGATTTCAGCAAAGTCTTTCGAGAAAGGGTTGTTAAAACCACGCTTTGGAAGTCGACGATACAAAGGCATTTGGCCACCTTCAAAACCTAAAAGCGAAACACCACTTCTAGATTTTTGGCCCTTATGACCGCTTCCAGCTGTTTTGCCTTTGCCGGAACCGATACCACGGCCGACGCGCTTACGGTTTTTGGTGGCGCCTTGCTTATCACTAATTTCATTTAGTCGCATTTTGCAAACTTCCTGTACTTATTGGTCAACAACGCGGGCTTCAGCCTGCGTCTTCAACGCGAACTAGGTGATTAATCTTGTTGATCATTCCACGAACGGATGGTGTGTCTTCCAACTCGCGTGTCCGATGCATTTTGTTCAATCCCAAACCTTTAAGAGTTTGGAGTTGATCCTTCGGGCGGCCAATTGGGCTTCCAATCTGGGTAACCGTAACTGTTTGTTTTTTCGCCATGGTCTAATTCCCGTCCTTATGCCGTCTCAAGTTGATCAGTACGTCGTGCGACGATCTCACCAACTTTTTTACCACGACGTGAAGCAATGCCACGTGGTGATTGACAAACTTTCAAAGCTTCAAACGTTGCTTTGATCATGTTATGTGGATTCGAGGTTCCGATAGATTTAGCTACGACGTCCTGAACACCCATTGTCTCAAAAACAGCGCGCATTGGACCACCAGCAATAATACCAGTTCCCGGAGGCGCTGCGCGCATGAATACTTTACCTGCGCCAAAACGACCTAAAATATCATGATGTAAAGTACGGCCTTCACGTAAAGGTACTCGGATCATGTCGCGCTTTGCTTGATCCGTTGCTTTACGGATTGCTTCTGGAACTTCGCGGGCCTTACCGGTACCGTAACCAACACGACCACGTCCATCACCAACAACAACCAAAGCAGAGAACGAAAAACGACGCCCACCCTTGATTACTTTTGATACGCGGTTAATATGAACAAGTTTATCAATGAGGTCATCACCTTCGTCACGATCGTTACGTCCACGGTTTTCACCGCCACGTCCACGTCCGCCAGAACCTGAGCCTTTTTGGTTGCGTCCCGGAGCACGCGGTGTTGCTGTATCAGCCATCTCAATAACTCCTAAAAACTCAGGCCGCCCTCACGAGCAGCTTCGGCCAACGCTTTGATGCGGCCATGATATTTAAAACCGCCGCGATCAAAGACGACTTCTTTGACGCCTTTTTTCATAGCGCGTTCGGCGATTAATGAGCCAATAACTGCAGCAGCAGAAGTCGTAGAACCATTTTTCAATGTCATACGCTGATCTTTTTCAAGCGTAGAAGCAGCTGCTACCGTTAAACCCTGAGCGTCGTCGATCAATTGCACATAAATGTGTTGTCCGGACCTAAATACCGATAAACGCGGACGTCCACCAGCATTACGACGAATTTTTATGCGGGTACGTTGCTTGCGACGCGCCGTCATTCTATTATTATTGGCCATGATTATTTCTTCTTCCCTTCTTTACGCAGGATGTATTCACCTTCGTACTTAATCCCTTTGCCTTTATAAGGCTCTGGTTTACGATAACTGCGAATTTCTGCGGCAACTTGGCCAACTCTTTGTTTGTCAGCTCCAGAAATAGAAACGTGCGTTTGATCTGCACATTTAATTTCAATACCTTCAGGAATTGGGTAGTTTACATCATGGCTAAAGCCAAGTTGCAGGACCAATTCCTTGCCTTGAATAGCGGCACGATAACCAACACCGTTGATTTCTAGCTTCTTTTCAAAACCATCGGATACACCGATGATTAAATTATTAACAAC
The DNA here is from genome assembly GCA_028825025.1 of Rhodospirillales bacterium. Taxonomy (GTDB): domain Bacteria; phylum Pseudomonadota; class Alphaproteobacteria; order Rhodospirillales; family Casp-alpha2; genus JABMNT01. The sequence goes on from JAPKAX010000004.1 coordinate 16,229, forward strand.
TGTACGCGACGTTCCCCACATTTTGCGAGCAGTGATACTGTCGCCAACAGGGTTAAGAGCAAGGATGTTTCCATCCTGGGTGATTGCGACTTCTTGAACCAAAGTTGCAGACAATTCACCGTTTTTGCCTTTAGCCGTAACCGATTGTCCAGTAATATTTACTGTAACGCCGGCGGGAACCTCAATGGGTTTGTTACCGATACGGGACATGGACTTTCCTATTCTCACTATAATCAAGTGTAAAAACACTCAACTTTAAAATACCTGACAAAGAACTTCACCACCGACATTGCCTTCGCGTGCTTCGGAGTCCGAAAGCACACCGCGAGGCGTCGAAAGAATGGCAATACCCAATCCATTATAAACCCTAGTTAGGTCTTTGATGCCTGAGTAGACACGGCGGCCCGGAGTAGATACGCGTTTAATTTCGCGAATAACCGGATCACCTTCGTGATACTTAAGTTCAATTGAAATTTCCGAAATACCGGGGCGAAGTTCATGTTGAGAGAAGTCACGAATGTAACCTTCGCGCTTCAACACGTCCAATACGCCGTTCCGCAATTTCGATGCGGGTGAAGAAATTGTATTCTTGCGTGCTCGTTGTCCATTACGGATACGAGTCAGCATGTCACCCAAGGGATCTGTCATTGACATTTAAAGGCTCTCCCTACCAACTAGACTTGACCATGCCGGGAATTTGCCCAGCAGAAGCCAACTCGCGCAGAGCTATACGGCTCAGCTTAAATTTTCTATAATTGCCGCGGGGACGACCCGACAGCTCACAACGTAATCTTAGGCGCACAGCTGCAGAATTTCGTGGAATTTCTGCAAGTTTTAAGCGAGCATTAAATCTCTCTTCAGGCGTCAAAGACGTATCTTTTGCCACTACCATTAAAGCAGCTCGCTTTGAAGCGAACTTCTTTACTAGTAAGGTGCGCTTTAAATTGCGCTCGACGGCACTTTTCTTAGCCATTATTCATTCACTCCAGTTGTCATCAGTTCGCAAACGGCATGTCGAAGCCCTTAAGGAGCGCTTTTGCTTCAGCGTCCGTCTTGGCTGTCGTACAAACAATAATATCCATACCTCGGATCTGATCGACTTGGTCATAATCAATTTCTGGGAATACAATCTGTTCTTTCATGCCCATAGCGTAGTTGCCATTGCCATCAAAGCTTTTTCCCGAAACCCCGCGGAAATCTCTAACGCGTGGTAACGCAATAGTCACCAACCGATCGAGAAATTCGTACATACGATGACGACGTAATGTAACTTTACAGCCAACTATCATGCCGTCACGTAATTTGAAAGTAGCAATTGATTTCTTAGCTTTTGTGATTACTGGCTTTTGGCCTGTAATACGTTGCATGTCTTCAACTGCGCCAACAATTTTCTTTTTGTCCTGAGAAGCTTCGCCAACGCCCATATTTAGAACGATTTTGTCGAGCTTCGGGACTTCCATAACACTCTCATAACCAAACTCTTCAAGTAGAGATGCTTTGATTGTGTTATTATATTCGTCCTGTAACCGTGTCATGTGTCGTGTCCTCTTAGGAATCAATCACTTCACCAGACCGCTTTGCGAACCGGACTTTACGTCCATCTTCGAGGACTTTTGTGCCAACGCGAGTTGGTTTATCGTCCTTTGGGTCTAAGTGAGCTAAGTTTGAAACGTGAATTGCAGCTTCTTTTTCAATGATCCCGCCGGCAACTGAGCCTGTTGGACGAGTATGGCGCTTGACCATATTTACGCCCTGAACAATTGCCTTATCTAGCTTTGGGAACACTTTAACCACGTCGCCGGTTTTACCCTTGTCGCGGCCGGTTGTAACCGCAACGCGGTCACCTTTTCTAATTCTAACAGCCATCATAGCACCTCCGGAGCAAGTGAGATGATTTTCATATATCCTTTGCCACGTAATTCACGAGTTACTGGGCCAAAGATACGAGTTCCAACAGGCTCGCCTGCTGTGTTTACAAGCACAGCTGCGTTTCCATCAAATCTGATCGTTGTTCCATCACTACGTTGAATGTCTTTTGCAGTACGAACCACAACAGCCTTCATTACGTCGCCCTTTTTAACGCGACCACGTGGAATTGCTTCCTTAATGCTGACGACAATAATATCGCCTACAGAAGCATACCGACGCTTAGAGCCACCCAAAACCTTGATGCATTGCACCTGACGAGCGCCTGAATTGTCAGCAACTTCTAATCTTGTTTCTACTTGGATCATTTCTTATATCCTTTACGTCTCGACAAGTTCTTAAGAACCTTCGGAGACTACTTCCCAACGCTTACGCTTAGATATTGGATTGCATTCACGAATGCTGACAATATCGCCCTCTTTGTATGCATTTCCCTCATCGTGTGCAGCATACTTTTTGGACCGCTTGATCACCTTCTTGTAAAGCGGGTGCATAACACGACGCTCAACACGAACTGTGATCGTTTTTTCCATTTTGTCGCTTACAACGACACCTTGAAGAACCCGTTTCGGCATTTTTGCCTACTCCTACTTTATGACGCTGCCTGGGCACTACGTGCACCCAGAACCGTCTTGATTCGCGCAATAGAACGCCGCACTTGGCGAACTTGCGCTGTATTTTCCAACTGACCACTGGCCGTACGGAACCTCATATTGAAGGCTTCCTTACGGAGATCCAAAAGCTTTTCTTTAAGCTCATCATCACTTTTGGCGTGTACTTCTTCCGCTTTCATAGCCTTAACCCTCTTCACCCATACGGGTAACAAATTTAGTGCGGATCGGAAGTTTTGCTGCTGCCAGTTCAAATGCGCGTTTTGCAATCTCTAATGGAACACCATCTACTTCAAACATAATCCGACCCGGTTTAACTCTAGCAGCCCAAAACTCTGGGTTACCCTTACCTTTACCCTGACGAACTTCAGCAGGCTTTTGCGATACAGGAACATCCGGAAAAATTCGGATCCACACTTTTCCAGCACGTTTCATATGACGTGTCATGGCGCGACGAGCTGCCTCAATTTGACGAGCAGTAACACGTTCTGGCTGCAACGCTTTTAAACCATAAGCGCCGAAATTCAGCGTAGTGCCACCTTTTGCATTTCCGTGAATACGCCCTTTGTGGGCCTTCCGGTATTTTGTACGTTTAGGACTCAACATTTTGAGATTTCCTTATCCTAAAACCAGCACTTAACGTGCAGGCTGCTGGTCTTGTGCAAGCTTATCGACTGCCATTGGATCATGATCCATGATGTCGCCCTTATAGATCCAAACTTTAACGCCAGTAGCGCCATAAGTTGTGAATGCAGTAGCTTCACCGTAATCGATATTTGCGCGTAATGTATGTAAAGGAACCCGACCTTCTCGGTACCACTGAGTACGCGCGATTTCGGCTCCGCCCAAACGACCTGCACAGTTAATACGGATACCACCGGCACCCATCCGCATTGCGGATTGAACTGAGCGTTTCATAGCGCGACGAATTGAAACTCGCCGCTCCAACTGCTGTGCAATATTTTCAGCAACCAATTGACCGTCAATTTCTGGTTTACGAACTTCAACAATGTTCAAGTGCACTTCAGATCCGGTCAATTTTGAAATTTCACGACGCAGGACTTCAATGTCAGCACCTTTTTTACCAATAACAACACCTGGACGGGCTGTATGAATGGTAACGCGTGCCTTTTTAGCAGGACGCTCAATGATAACTTTAGAAATACCAGCTTGAACTAGTTTTTTCTGTAAGAACTTACGAATACGAAGATCTTCGTGAAGAAGCGTCGCATAGTCCCCATCAGCAAACCAGCGCGAATCCCATGTCCGGTTAATACCAAGACGCAGGCTGATTGGATTAACTTTCTGACCCATTAGACTGTTTCCTCATCACGTTCGCGGACAATAACCCGTAAGTTACTGAACGGCTTCAAAATCTTGCCAGTACGTCCGCGAGCACGTGCACGCCAACGCTTCATGGTAATATCTTTACCAACAGATGCTTCTGATACATACAACCGGTCCACATCTAGTTGGTGGTTGTTTTCGGCGTTAGCAATCGCGCTTTGTAGTACTTTCTTGACGTCTTGAGCGATCCGACGGTGCGAGAATGTCAATGCTGCAAGAGCACTTTCACAATCTTTACCGCGGATTGTTGCTGCAACCAAGTTGAGCTTCTGTGGGCTTGTCCGAAGATGCTTTGTTGTGGCCAAAGCTTCATTGTCTGCCAACTGGCGTTCTAATGCTTTCTTTCCCATAATTCTAGCCCCTCTTCGCTTTTTTGTCAGCCGTATGGCCGAGGTAAGTACGAGTTGGTGAGAATTCGCCGAGCTTGTGGCCAATCATGTCTTCAGTTACCAAAACAGGTATGAATTTTTTACCATTGTAGACACCAAACGTTAAGCCAACGAACTGTGGCAAAACAGTTGAACGACGAGACCAAGTCTTAATGACTGTGTTGCGGCCCGAAGCGCGAGTAACTTCAGCTTTTTTAAGTAGGTAACCGTCAACAAACGGACCTTTCCAAACGGAACGAGGCATTTCAGCTCTCCTTTATTTCTTAGCGTGACGACGGCGCATGATAAGCCGGTCAGTCTTTTTGTTGGAACGGGTCCGCTTACCTTTAGTGGGTTTTCCCCACGGGGTTACCGGATGACGACCACCTGAGGTACGGCCTTCGCCGCCACCATGTGGGTGATCTATCGGGTTCATAGCAACACCGCGCACTGCAGGGCGTTTACCTAACCAACGTTTACGACCAGCTTTACCAAGCTTAACGTTTTGTTGATCTGGATTTGATACCGCACCGATCGTAGCCATACACTCACTGCGGATCAGGCGCAGTTCGCCTGAACTTAAACGAAGCTGTGCGTAGCCTTGGTCCTTACCAATGATCTGAGCATATGTTCCTGCAGAACGAGCAATCTGACCGCCCTTGCCGACTTTCATTTCCACGTTGTGGATAATCGTGCCAACTGGGATATTTTGCATTGGCATCGCGTTGCCAGGCTTAATATCACAAGCGTTGCCAGAAATAATTTTATCACCTGGTTGGATACGCTGTGGAGCGATGATGTAAACGACTTCATCGTCCGGGTATCTGATCAATGCAATAAAAGCAGTCCGGTTCGGATCGTACTCTATACGTTCAACAGTACCTTCTACATCGTACTTCAAACGTTTGAAGTCGATCATACGGTAACGTTGTTTGTGTCCACCACCGCGACGACGCGCTGTGATACGACCATTATTATTACGGCCCCCTTTAGAGTGTAGACCTTCAGTCAAACTCTTTTCGGGCTTACCTTTCCACAAATCCGAGCGGTCGACGAGGACTAGTCCCCGTTGGCCCGGCGTGTTCGGTTTGAACTTCTTAAGTGCCATGCTAACGTGTCCTCTACTATATACCGGTCGTCACGTCGATCGATTGGCCTTCGGCCAATGTCACAACAGCTTTTTTGGTTTCGATACGCTGACCAAGTTTGCCACGAAATCGCTTTACCTTACCTTTGGTACGAAGCGTATTTACAGCATTCACTTTAACCTTAAACAGGTTTTCAATAGCCAATTTAATTTCGAACTTGTGGGAATCCACGGGAACGCGAAATGTCACCTGATTGAACTCTGAAAGCAACGTTGCTTTTTCAGTGATCAACGGGAAACGAATTAATTCATACATCCGCTCCTGGCTCGGCTTCTTATCGCGAAGTGCGTTATATTTGCTCATTTCAAGCGCTCCACTAACTTTTCGACTGCGTCTTTAGTAAGAACTAAAGTATCGCGGCGAAGTATGTCGTAAACATTCGCACCAGCTGTTGGCAACACATCAAGACCGATAATGTTACGTGAAGCTAAAGCAAAATTCACATCAACTGCAGCACCGTCGATGACCAAAGCACGGCCCCAACCCATTACAGAGATTTGCTTAGATAATTCAGAAGTTTTTGGTGTTTTAGACTTAGCGTCCTCAATAACAACCAATTTTCCTTCTGCTTGCATAGAAGACAATGCCGTCTTCAGTGCTAAGCGACGAACTTTCTTTTGCAAAGAATGACCGTGATCACGAACAACCGGGCCAAATGCAACACCACCACCTCGCATTTGCGGAGCACGAAGTGTGCCTTGACGCGCACGTCCGCCACCTTTCTGTGCGAACGGCTTACCTTTACGACCACTCACTTCAGAGCGACCTTTTGTTTTGTGGTCGCCAGAGCGACGCTTTGCCAATTGCCAGTTCACTGCACGAGCGAGTAAATCGCCACGTACTTCAAGACCGAAGACTGTGTCATCGAGCTCGATAGAACCTGCTTTTTTATTGGCCAGACTGATTACATCAATTTTCATGGCCGTTTATTCCTTTGTTTCTGCGACGTCGTCAGCAGAGACTTCTGCTGCTGGAGCCTCAACTTCGGCAGGAGCCTCAGCAGGAGTTTCAGATTTCAAACCGGCTGGGTAAGGAACACCTTTAGCAGCTGCTTTTTTAACAGCGTCTGTAATCCGAACGTAACCGCTTTTAGAACCAGGGACAGCACCTTTAACAAGAATAAGTCCGCGGGCTTCATCAACACTTACAACTTCAAGATTTTGAGTTGTAATCCTCGTGGCACCCATGTGTCCGGCCATTTTCTTGCCTTTAAAGACACGTCCAGGGTCTTGACATTGACCTGTCGATCCTAATGAACGGTGACTGATTGAAACACCGTGCGAGGCGCGTAAACCGCCGAAACCGTGGCGCTTCATACCACCAGCAAAACCTTTACCAATGCTGGTTCCACAAACATCAACAAATTGTCCATCAACAAAGTGTTTAGCTGATAATTCAGCGCCAACTTCAACGAAGTTATCATCGGAGATGCGGAATTCTACTAAACGCTGTTTTGGCTCAACTTTTTGTTTTGCGAAGTGACCACGCATTGGCTTGGTGACGTTTTTGACTTTTGCTTTGCCGAAGCCCACTTGAAGAGCGTTATATCCGTCATTTTCATCTGTTTTGTGTGCAACGACACGAAGATCGTCCAATTGCAAAACAGTGACAGGAACGTTCTCGCCTTTCTCGCGAAAGACACGGGTCATTCCGACTTTGCGTGCTAGTAATCCTGTACGCATTCTAAGTCCCCTACAGCTTAATTTCGACGTCAACACCAGCAGCAAGATCGAGCTTCATTAGCGCGTCTACTGTTTGTGGTGTTGGATCGACAATATCGAGAACCCGCTTGTGGGTACGGATTTCAAACTGTTCACGAGATTTTTTGTTTACGTGAGGTGAACGAAGAACTGTAAATTTCTCGATACGAGTTGGTAGTGGAATCGGCCCACGGACCGAAGCTCCGGTACGCTGAGCGGTGTTAACAATTTCACCAGCAGATTGATCAAGAGTGCGATGATCAAAAGCTTTCAAACGAATTCGTATATTTTGTTGTTCCATGGCTTATGCCTTAGCTTTCAAAACAGAGGATCGCCACTCCGAAAGGAGACGATCAATAAAAGTAAATATTACTCGACGACTGTTGCAACGACGCCAGCACCAACAGTGCGGCCGCCTTCGCGGATAGCGAAACGAAGACCTTCGTCCATTGCGATCGGAGCGATCAAAGTCACTTCCATTGCAATGTTATCACCAGGCATAACCATTTCCGTGCCAGCTGGCAATTCGATGGTGCCCGTTACATCCGTAGTACGGAAGTAAAACTGTGGACGATAGTTCGAGAAGAATGGCGTGTGACGGCCACCTTCGTCTTTAGTTAGAATGTAGCACTCGCCTTTGAATTTCGTGTGCGGTGTAATAGATCCTGGCTGTGCCAAAACCTGACCACGCTCAACGTCTTCACGCTTCGTGCCACGAAGAAGAACACCAACGTTATCGCCAGCTTCGCCTGAATCAAGCAGCTTGCGGAACATCTCAACGCCTGTGCAGGTCGTCTTTTGTGTATCTTTAACGCCAACGATTTCAATCTCTTCACCCACTTTGACAACGCCACGCTCAATACGGCCAGTAACAACTGTACCACGACCGGAAATTGAGAATACGTCCTCAATCGGCATCAAAAAGGGAAGATCAATAGCGCGCTCTGGCTGTGGAATGTATTCGTCAACAGCGGCCATCAATTTATGAATGGCTTCTTTACCTGTTGCTTCATCACCGTCTTCAAGTGCACCAAGAGCTGTACCCATTACGATAGGGATATCGTCGCCAGGGAAATCATAAGAGCTGAGAAGCTCACGAATTTCCATTTCAACAAGCTCCAAAAGTTCATCGTCATCAACTTGGTCAACTTTATTCATGAATACAACTAAAGCCGGAACTCCAACCTGACGGGCAAGCAAGATGTGCTCGCGGGTCTGTGGCATAGGGCCGTCAGCTGCCGACACAACCAAAATAGCACCGTCCATTTGAGCAGCACCCGTGATCATGTTCTTCACATAATCAGCGTGGCCTGGGCAATCAACGTGAGCGTAGTGACGAGCTTTTGTCTCATACTCAACGTGAGCCGTTGAAATGGTGATTCCACGTGCTTTCTCTTCAGGTGCTTTATCAATATCAGCATAGTCCTGGAATTCTGCGCCACCTTCTTCAGCCAATACTTTCGTAATCGCTGCTGTTAATGTCGTCTTACCGTGGTCAACGTGGCCAATTGTGCCAATGTTGCAATGCGGTTTATTGCGTTCAAATTTTTCTTTTGCCATCTCTGACTATTCTCCGTAACGTATTATTTTTGTAAACGATTAGCCAGCTAATCGAGCTTTAATTTCATCAGACACCTGATTAGGTACGACTGAATAATGATCGAAAGTCATTGAGAACTGAGCACGGCCCTGACTTTGAGACCGTAGCGTATTCACATAACCAAACATGTTTGCGAGGGGAACAAATGCATTAATAACCCTTGCGTTTCCGCGTTGGTCCATGCTTTCAACTTGTCCACGACGACTGTTCAAATCACCGATGATGTCGCCCATGTAATCTTCAGGGGTTACAACTTCAACTTTCATAGTTGGCTCAAGCAACTGAGGACCGGCTTTGGCAGCACCTTCGCGGAAGGCAGCGCGAGAAGCTAATTCAAAAGCCATGACACTAGAGTCAACATCGTGTGATCCACCGTCATAAAGAGTTGCTTTTAAATCGGTCATTGGGAAACCAGAAATGATACCGTTTGAAAGTGCGCCGGTAATACCCTTTTCTACGCCTGGGATATATTCGCGAGGAACATTACCACCAGTAACCGTGCTTACAAATTCAAACCCAGATCCAGGTGGAAGTGGTTCGAACTTGATTTTAACCCGAGCAAACTGACCAGAACCACCAGTTTGTTTTTTGTGGGTGTAATCGACATCTGCAAGCTTAGAAATCGTTTCACGATAAGCCACTTGAGGCTGACCAATGTTAGCATCAACTTTGAATTCACGGTGCATACGATCAACCAAAATCTCTAAGTGAAGCTCACCCATACCTTTAATGATTGTTTGTCCGCTTTCGTGATCGGTCTCAACCCGAAAAGAAGGGTCTTCAGCTGCTAAACGTGCCAAAGCCATACCCATTTTTTCTTGGTCGCTTTTGGTTTTAGGCTCAACCGCGATCTCGATAACCGGATCAGGGAACTCCATGCGTTCCAAAATAACTGGTTTCTGAGGATCACAAAGCGTATCGCCTGTTGTTGTGCCCTTCATACCAACCAAGGCAATAATGTCACCTGCACAAGCAAACTTAACGTCTTCACGTGAGTTTGCGTGCATTTCCAACATACGGCCAACACGCTCGCGCTTGCCTTTAACTGAGTTGACTACCGTTTGACCGGTTTCCAACACACCCGAGTAAACCCGGGCAAATGTTAAAGAACCAACGAACGGATCGTTCATAATTTTAAATGCTAGAGCAGAGAATGGCGCATCATCAGAGTTTTCTCGAACCATTTCGACGTCTTTGTCGTCAACATCAACACCCTTAATGGCATCAACGTCAGTCGGAGCGGGCATATAATCAACAACAGCATCCAACAAAGGCTGAACACCTTTGTTTTTAAAGGCTGAGCCAGTCAACACAGGAACGTGAGAGTTATTCAGTGTGCCCTTACGAATACAGTCCTGAAGCGTCTCGAAAGAAGGCTCGGTGCCTTCTAAGTAGGCTTCCATGGCGTCATCGTCTTGCTCAAGAGCTAGTTCGATCATTTCCTCACGATACATGTTGACGCTATCAACCATATCAGCAGGAACAGGCTCTTCATGGAATTTAGCACCAAGTGTTTCTTCGTCCCAAATGATTGCAACATTACGAACAACATCAACAACACCAACAAACTCAGCTTCGTTACCAATTGGCAACTGACAGACCAGTGCGTTCGCACCAAGGCGATCTTTGATCATATCTAAGCAACGATAGAAATCAGCGCCTGTACGGTCCATTTTGTTCACGAAACACATACGTGGGACGTTATATTTATCAGCTTGACGCCAAACAGTCTCAGACTGCGGCTCAACACCTGCGACACTATCAAATACAGCGACTGCACCATCCAAAACACGTAAAGAACGTTCTACTTCAATTGTGAAGTCAACGTGGCCTGGAGTATCGATGATGTTAATCCTGTAATCATTCCAGAACGCTGTTGTTGCAGCTGAAGTAATTGTAATTCCGCGCTCTTGCTCTTGTTCCATCCAATCCATGGTGGCGTTGCCATCATGAACTTCACCAATTTTATAAGATTTACCGGTGTAATAAAGGATACGTTCTGTCGTCGTGGTTTTACCAGCGTCGATGTGAGCCATAATACCGATGTTGCGATACATACTAAGGGGTGTTGTGCGTGACATTTTATTTATCCCAGACTTTTCGATTACCAGCGATAATGCGAGAAAGCTTTGTTAGCCTCTGCCATCTTGTGTGTGTCTTCACGTTTCTTAACGGCCGCACCGCGGTTATTAGCAGCATCCATGAGCTCTGAAGACAAACGCTCCATCATGGTGTTTTCTGAGCGCTTACGAGCCAATTCAATAACCCAACGAATAGCAAGCGCTTGACGACGTTCAGCACGAACCTCCACAGGAACCTGATATGTAGCACCACCAACACGACGTGAGCGAACTTCAACAGAAGGCTTTACGTTTTCGATAGCTTCGTGGAACATTTTCAGCGGATCAGATCCACCTTTTTTCTCAAGTATATCGAGAGCTCCATACAAAATAGTCTCAGCCACTGATTTTTTACCATCCAGCATTAAGCTGTTAGTAAACTTGGCGAGCAACATATCCTTGTACTTAGGATCCGGAAGAATTTGACGCTTAACTGCTGCGTGACGACGTGACATTTATAATTCCTTACTTTGGCCGCTTAGTGCCGTATTTAGAACGACGCTGACGACGATCAGCAACACCCTGCGTATCGAGCGTGCCGCGAATAACGTGATAACGAACACCGGGCAAATCTTTTACACGGCCACCGCGGATCATAACGACCGAGTGCTCCTGCAAATTATGACCTTCACCGCCGATGTAGCTAGTAACTTCAAAACCGTTCGTTAAACGCACTCGTGCGACCTTACGAAGAGCTGAGTTCGGCTTTTTTGGAGTAGTTGTGTAAACACGTGTGCAAACACCACGCTTTTGAGGACATGCCTCAAGTGCAGGAACTTTGTTACGTACCACAGGAGCCTTACGTGGCTTGCGGATAAGTTGGTTAATAGTCGGCATTACGTCATCCAATCCTATATCGGTCGATATATACAACCGCTTTCTAAGCATAAGTTTTGATATTCAAAACCTGTAACCCTTTGAGCAGTCTCAACAAAAACGCCGCGCCGGATGTCTAGATTTCCCGGGGGCGCACTTGTTTCAAATTTTAATCTCTTAGTCGCTTTTGGATCGCGTCTAGACTGAAAAGCCTACCACCAACCCCGGCGAATTGAGCGGAATATAGTGAGAGGGTTTCAAATCGTCAAGCAATAAAAAAACGGCGGATATTATAGGGTTCTGGAGGAAGTTAATTTTATTTCTCCGCCAGAACCCAATAACCTAAGAATCCTATTCAGCAGTTTCCGCTACAACACCCTCAGATGCAGCATCGATTTTCGCTTCAGCAACCAATACAGCAGCATGTTCTGCTTCAAGAGCAGCCATGTCGTTGTCCCGTGCCTCGGCAACTTCACGGAATTGGTTCATTCTGGCACCAGTTCCCGCGGGAATCGGACGCCCAACAATAACATTTTCCTTCAAACCAATCAGAGTATCAATTTTTCCTGATACGGCGGCTTCTGTAAGTACCCGAGTCGTTTCTTGGAACGAAGCGGCAGAAATGAAGGAGTGTGTTTGCAAGCTAGCCTTCGTAATACCCTGAAGTACAGGATCACCCGTAGCTGGTTTACCACCTTCCTCAACGGCTTTGTTGTTGATCTTCTCGAATTCTTTACGATCAACCAACTCACCAATTAACAAGGTTGTGTCCCCACCAAAGTTCACTTCAACTTTTTGCAGCATTTGACGAACAATAACTTCAATGTGCTTATCGTTAATCGTAACGCCCTGCAAACGGTAGACGTCTTGAATTTCGTTAATCAAGTACTCGGCCAACGCCTCAACACCCAAAATACGTAGGATGTCGTGAGGAACAGGGTTACCGTCCATCAACGAATCGCCAATCAAAACATAATCACCTTCCTGAACGGAAATATGCTTTCCTTTTGGTATCAAGTATTCGACAGGTTCAGAATCGCCTTCGGTTGGGACAACAACAATACGACGTTTGTTCTTGTAATCCTTACCAAATTCAACACGGCCCTCATTTTCAGCGATAATTGCGTAGTCTTTAGGCTTACGTGCTTCAAACAATTCAGCAACCCGTGGCAGACCACCCGTGATATCACGCGTTTTAGCGGATTCGCGAGGGATACGAGCTAAGATATCACCAGCATATACTTTCTGACCCGGAGCCACCGAAAGAACGGCGTCCATTGATAGGAAGTAACGTGCTTCTAGGTCATTTTCCAACATGATGACTTCACCATCTTCGTCACGGATCGTAACCCGTGGCTTAAGATCAGAACCTTTTGGCTGCTGTTTCCAGTCAATAACCACACGGGTTGAAATACCCGTTGCTTCGTCCATGCGGTCAGTGACAGAAATGCCATCAACCAAATCAACAAAGCTAGCATAACCTTCTTTTTCGGAAATAACCGGCAAGGTGTATGGATCCCACTCGGCCAGTTTCGTATCGCGTTTAACTTTGGCTTTATCTTTAACCAATAAACGTGCCCCGTAAGGAACCCGCTGTCGTGAACGCTCACGCCCTTGATCGTCTAACATAGCGATTTCACCATTACGGCTCATCAAGATTTCAACACCATCAGAGTTCTTAACGGTTTGACAGTTCGTCAGCAAAATCTTGCCGCTGATTGTCGCTTCAATATTCGATTGCTCGGTACCACGCTGCGCCGCTCCACCAATGTGGAATGTCCGCATGGTTAGCTGTGTGCCCGGCTCGCCGATCGATTGTGCAGCGATAACACCTACAGCCTCGCCCGCATTTACTTCGGTTCCACGGGCCAAATCACGGCCATAACAAACACCACAAACACCTTCGTCAGTTGTACATGTCAAAACAGATCGAATTTTAAGGCTTTCAATCTCAACCGCATCAATAGCAACGCATGTTTCTTCGACGATCAATCCACCAGCAGGCAAAATAACTTCACCTGTTTCAGGGTGTAAGATATCCAAGGCCGTACTTCGGCCCAAAATCCGCTCGCTCAAAGGAGAAATAATTTCGCCCCCTGCAACAACCGCTTCAACCGTAATACCATCTTCCGTTTTACAATCACGCTCACGGATGATGCAATCTTGTGCAACGTCTACCAAACGGCGGGTTAAGTAACCCGAGTTAGCCGTTTTAAGAGCTGTATCGGCCAAGCCTTTACGCGCTCCATGGGTCGAGTTGAAGTACTCAAGAACCGTCAAACCTTCTTTAAAGTTTGAAATAATAGGTGTCTCAATGATCTCGCCGTTTGGCTTAGCCATAAGGCCACGCATTCCAGCAAGCTGTTTCATCTGAGCTGCAGAACCACGCGCGCCAGAGTGAGCCATCATGTAGACTGAGTTCATCTGTTTGCCATCTTCCAACATGGAAATACGGGCCATCATTTCGTCCGCTACAACATCCGTACAATTCGACCAAGCATCAACGGCTTTGTTGTACTTCTCGCCTTGCGTAATCAATCCTTCTTGATATTGCTGCTCATATTGTTTGACCAACGCTTCTGTATCAGCAACCAGCTTTTCTTTGGTTTCTGGAATGATCAAGTCATCCTTACCAAACGAAATACCGGCACGACATGCATGACTAAAGCCGAGGCCCATCATTCGATCGCAGAAAATTACAGTCTCTTTTTGACCGCAGTGACGGTAAATTTCATCAATAACGTTAGTGATTTCTTTTTTTGTTTGCAGGCGGTTAATGATATCAAATGGGATGTTTTTATTACGCGGAAGAATATCCGACAAAATCATCCGACCCGGTGTTGTTTGAACACGAATAGCAATTGGATCATCATTTTCGTCAACCGTATGATACCGCGCCTGAACTTTAGCTTGTAAGCTTACGGCGCCACTATCTAATGCATGCTGGATTTCAGCCGCATCAAGAAACGCCATACCTTCACCCTTTTCGCCATCACGTTCCATAGTCATGTAATACAGACCCAAAACGATATCCTGCGAAGGAGTGATGATTGGCTTGCCACTTGCAGGGCTTAAGATGTTGTTCGTTGACATCATCAAGACCCGAGCTTCAAGCTGTGCTTCTAATGAAAGCGGTACGTGAACAGCCATTTGATCGCCGTCGAAATCAGCGTTAAAAGCAGCACAAACCAAGGGGTGAAGCTGGATCGCTTTTCCTTCAATCAATACCGGCTCAAATGCCTGGATGCCCAAACGGTGAAGCGTAGGTGCACGGTTCAACATTACAGGGTGCTCGCGGATTACTTCTTCAAGAATATCCCAAACTTCAGGTCGTTCTTTTTCAAGCATCCGCTTCGCTGCTTTAATGGTTGTTGCCATGCCGTAGAGTTCTAGTTTGGCATAAATAAACGGCTTGAATAACTCAAGCGCCATCTTTTTCGGCAATCCACATTGATGAAGCAATAAAGTTGGTCCAACAACAATAACCGAACGTCCAGAATAATCGACACGCTTTCCAAGTAAGTTTTGACGGAAACGGCCTTGCTTGCCTTTAAGCATATCAGATAGAGACTTCAACGGACGCTTATTCGCACCCGTAATCGCCCGGCCGCGACGGCCGTTATCGAATAAAGCGTCAACTGATTCTTGCAGCATACGCTTTTCGTTACGAACAATAATCTCAGGCGCATGAAGTTCAATCAAACGCTTCAAACGGTTGTTCCGGTTGATAACACGGCGATAAAGATCATTCAAATCAGACGTTGCAAAACGACCGCCATCCAAAGGAACCAATGGGCGCAATTCAGGAGGAATAACAGGAATAATTTCCATGATCATCCACTCAGGACGAGCACCTGATTCTAAGAACGCTTCAACCAATTTCAAACGCTTAACGTACTTTTTACGCTTGGCTTCAGAACCGGTTTCTTTCAAATCAACTTTGATGTTTTCGCGTTCTTCTTCCAAATCAATAGCCGCCAACATTTCACGTAATGCTTCAGCGCCAATACCAACTTGGAAAGAATCTTCTCCGTATTCATCAATCGCATTCTGGTACTGATCTTCGTTCAGCATTTCATGCAATTTAAGCGGAGTTAAACCCGGCTCAACAACTACATAGTTTTCGAAATAAAGCACACGCTCTAAATCCTTCAACGTCATATCAACCAAAAGACCGATACGGCTAGGAAGAGACTTTAGGAACCAAATGTGAGCAACCGGCGAGGCCAATTCGATATGGCCCATGCGTTCGCGACGGACTTTTTGAAGGGTAACTTCAACGCCGCACTTTTCGCAGACAATACCCTTGTACTTCATCCGCTTGTATTTGCCACACAAGCATTCGTAGTCCTTAACAGGGCCAAAAATACGTGCACAGAACAAACCATCACGCTCCGGCTTAAATGTCCGGTAGTTGATAGTTTCTGGCTTTTTAATTTCACCAAAAGACCAAGATCGAATGCGTTCCGGAGAAGCAATCGAGATTTGGATTTGGTCAAACCGCTGCGTTCCTTGCGGTTGACCGAAGATTTTTACGAGTTCGTTCATCTTAGTGTCTCCTTAAAGGTTCAGCGATTAGTTAAGTTCAACGTTAAGACCCAAAGAATGTAACTCTTTGACTAAAACATTAAAGGATTCTGGGATACCTGCTTCGAACGTATCATCACCACGAACAATGGCTTCATATACTTTCGTACGACCTGAAACGTCATCAGACTTAACTGTCAACATTTCTTGCAGCGTATAAGCAGCACCATAAGCTTCAAGTGCCCAAACTTCCATCTCACCAAATCGCTGTCCACCGAACTGAGCTTTACCACCCAGCGGCTGCTGAGTAACAAGACTGTATGGTCCAATTGAACGGGCGTGGATTTTATCATCAACCAAGTGATGAAGTTTTAAGATGTAGATGTATCCGACCGTAACCTTACGAGCGAAAGTTTCGCCCGTACGACCGTCAATCATCGTCATCTGTCCTGAAGTATCCAAACCAGCTTTAGTCAACATGTCGTTGATATCAGCTTCATTTGCACCGTCGAATACTGGCGTTGCGATCGGAATACCGTTCCGCAAGTTTTCAGCCATTTCAACGATTTCAGTATCATCAAGAATGTTAATTTCATTCTTAAAGACTTCATCGCCATAAATAACATTCAGTTTTTTACGAAGCTCTGACGAGTCCTTATTAAGGACCTTCATTGTATCAACAATGTCACCGACTTGATTGCCTAGTCCACGACATGCCCAGCCTAAGTGAGTTTCAAGAATCTGACCCACGTTCATACGTGAAGGAACACCAAGTGGGTTCAACACAATATCAACAGCCGTTCCGTCTTCAAGGTGTGGCATATCTTCAACAGGAATAATCTTCGAGATAACACCCTTGTTACCGTGACGACCAGCCATCTTATCACCGGGCTGCAATTTACGCTTAACAGCAACAAAGACTTTAACCATCTTCATAACGCCAGGGCTTAAATCATCACCACGCTGTAATTTGTCGACTTTGTCTTCAAAGCGCGACTGAAGACGAGAGATATCAGCTTCAAAGTGTGTCTTAAGCTCTTCAATGCCTTTCATCGCCGTGTCGTTTTCGACAACGATTTGAGACATTTGACCAACTGTGTATTCACCCAGAACTTCTGGTGTCAACTGCGTGCCTTCTTTCAAGTCTTTCGGTCCACCAACAGCATTCTTGCCTTCAAGGAATGTCACCAAACGAGTCTGGAAGCTGCCTTCAAGGATCGAGCGTTCATCATCACGGTCCTTTGCAAGACGTTCGATTTCAGAGCGTTCAATCGCTAGCGCACGCTCGTCTTTATCGACACCACGGCGCGAGAACACACGAACTTCAACAACAGTACCCGCAACACCCGGCGGCAAGCGCAAAGATGTATCACGGACGTCAGACGCTTTTTCACCAAAGATAGCACGCAGCAATTTCTCTTCTGGTGTCATCGGGCTTTCACCTTTTGGTGTGACTTTACCAATCAAGATATCGCCCGGCTTGATTTCAGCACCAATGTAGACAATGCCTGCTTCATCCAAGTTCTTCAGCGCTTCTTCACCAACATTAGGGATATCACGAGTGATTTCTTCTTGACCCAATTTGGTATCACGAGCCATCACTTCAAATTCTTCAATGTGAATTGAGGTGAAGACGTCGTCTTTAACGATACGCTCAGAGATCAAAATCGAATCTTCGAAGTTATAGCCATTCCAAGGCATAAACGCGACAAGCACGTTACGGCCCAAAGCCAAATCACCAAGATCCGTAGAGGGACCATCACCAATCGTATCACCGGCAACAACCCGGTCATTAACTTTAACCAATGGGCGCTGGTGCATGGCTGTGTTTTGGTTTGAACGTTGGAACTTCAACAAGTTGTAGATATCAACGCCGGTTTCTGCATTTGTCTCGTCATCCGTTGCCCGAATAACAATCCGGTTGGCTTCAACCTGATCCACAATTCCAGAACGACGTGCAATAATTGTTGCACCAGAATCTTTAGCAACAGCCGCTTCCATACCCGTTCCAACAAACGGAGCTTCAGCTCGCAACAACGGCACCGCTTGGCGCATCATGTTGGATCCCATCAGCGCGCGGTTTGCATCATCGTTTTCAAGGAAAGGAATAAGTGCAGTGGCAACAGATACCAGCTGCTTTGGTGAAACGTCGATGTAATGGATGTCTTCTGGTAAAGACATGACAAAATCGCCACCTTTACGTGAGCTAACCAATTCATGGACAAATTTACCATTATCGTCGAGCGCTTCGTTGGCCTGAGCGATCGTGTAACGGCCCTCTTCCATAGCCGACATGTAAACAACATCGTCTTTAACAACGCTATTTTCAACTTTACGGTATGGAGTTTCAATGAAACCGTATTTGTTAACCCGTGCAAACGTAGCCAGCGAGTTTATCAAACCAATATTTGGCCCCTCTGGTGTTTCAATCGGGCAAATACGACCATAGTGCGTTGGGTGAACGTCACGAACTTCAAAGCCAGCACGTTCACGTGTCAAACCGCCCGGCCCAAGAGCTGATAAACGACGCTTGTGCGTAATTTCAGATAGAGGGTTGGTTTGATCCATAAACTGTGACAACTGCGATGACCCAAAGAATTCACGAACAGCAGCAGCAGCTGGTTTAGCATTAATCATATCGTGCGGCATAACAGTGTCAATATCGACAGAGCTCATGCGTTCCCGAATAGCGCGTTCCATACGCAGCAATCCGACACGGTATTGGTTTTCCATCAATTCACCAACAGAACGAACGCGACGGTTGCCTAAGTGATCGATATCATCAATTTCACCACGGCCATCTTTTAATTCAACCATTGTGCGAACGACTTCAAGGATGTCTTCTTTTCGCAGGACACGCATTGTGTCTTCTGTTTCGAAGTTAAGGCGTGAATTCATTTTCACACGACCAACAGCACTTAAGTCATAACGCTCTGAATCGAAGAACAAGCTATTAAACAAGTTCTGAGCTGTCTCGAGTGTCGGCGGCTCACCTGGGCGCATAACCCGGTAAATATCGATCAGTGCTTCCTCGCGGCTGGTGTTTTTATCAATAGCCAGCGTATTACGGATATAAGGACCAACATTTACGTGATCGATAGCCAAAGTGTCTAGTTCTTCGATTTTAGCATCTGCCAGAATTTCTAGAGTTTCTTCTGTAATCTCTTCACCGGCTTCAATAAAAACTTCACCCGTGGATTCGTTGATTACATCGACAGCCGCATAACGACCAATCAGATCTTCATCAAGAAGAAGGACATTCTTTAGCCCCCGTTCTTCAAGTTGCTTGATCAAACGCGGTGTCATCTTTGTGCCCGCTTCAGCAGCGACTTTACCAGTCTTAGCATCAACCAGATCGCCACTGAGCTTTTTGCCCTTTAGCTGCTCACCTGAAAAGTCTGTCTGCCAGCCTTTTTTGATTTTTGTATAGCTAATTGTTTCGTAGAAATATGAAAGGACGTCTTCTGGAGACATACCATCAATATCTTCTGGTAAAACGTCTTTACCCAACTTTTTAGCTTCAGCACCCGCAACCACACTGTCTTCGCTTTCAAGCGCCAACAGTAGGGTTGAGACTGGTAATTTACGACGACGGTCGATGCGAACATAAACCAAATCTTTTGCATCAAATTCAAAATCGAGCCAAGAACCACGGTAAGGAATAATTCGTGCAGCGAACAGGTATTTACCAGATGAGTGGGTTTTTCCTTTATCGTGATCAAAGAAAACGCCCGGTGAACGGTGCATTTGAGATACGATAACGCGCTCGGTTCCGTTCACAACAAACGTACCGTTAGAAGTCATCAAGGGCATATCACCCATGTAAACTTCTTGCTCTTTTACATCGCGAATAGAACGGGCTTGGGTATCTTCATCGATATCCCAAACTACCAAACGCAAGACAACTTTCAAAGGAGCCGAATAGGTCATGCCGCGCTGTTGGCATTCTTCTACATCATACTTTGGCTCCTCAAATTCGTAACTTACGAATTCTAGAGTTCCGCGCTCTGAAAAATCATGGATTGGAAAAACAGATTTGAAGACTTCCTGTAATCCGGCATCAAGCCGATCATTAGCAGGAGTTGTCCGTTGCAAGAAAAAGTCATACGAGGATTTTTGTACCTCGATAAGATTTGGCATTTCAACCGCAGTTGATAAACGCCCAAAAGACTTACGTACGCGTTTGCGCCCCGTAAAGGAAGTAGCCATTACAGTACCTTCACCCAAAAATTGACATGGACCCTTAATGCTGATTACCGCAAACGCACAAAAAGGTCTCAAGAACGACGCACAAGCCGGCAACACTAATGTTGCGGTCCATACTCTGGTAAAGGTATCCACGGTTCCCGGCTGCGGTCTAGCCAATACGAATGAACACCAGTTTATTTTAATCGGTTAGCCGAAGAAACAATAAGTTTCTTCGGCTATAATCTTCACCAAACCAAGCCCGACAAAACGCTTAGATGGTTTAAATAACTAGGCTTAATCGATTTATTTAACTTCGACTGTGGCGCCAGCTTCTTCAAGTTTCTTTTTGATCTCTTCAGCTTCGTCCTTAGATGCGCCTTCTTTAACGGCAGCAGGTGCAGACTCAACCAAATCTTTTGCTTCTTTAAGACCAAGGCCCGTAATCGCACGGACTTCTTTAATCACATTGATTTTCTTTTCGCCAATGTTGGCCAAAATCACGTCAAATTCAGTCTTTTCGCCAGCATCGTCGCCGGCATCTGCAGCGCCGCCAGCGGCAGCAACAGCAACAGGAGCAGCAGCAGAAACGCCCCATTTTTCTTCAAGAAGTTTAGAAAGCTCAGCGGCTTCCATAACTGTCAATGCTGACAATTCGTCAACAATTTTTTCTAGATCGGCCATATTAATAACTCCTAGGCTTGAACATTAGTAAAGTTTCGGATACTGCGACTCACGTCGTTTACTCTCCAGCGTTCGCATGGGCACCGATAACACGGGCCACTTGACCGGCAGGCGCTTGAAGTACACCAGCGATACGTGTTGCAGGTGTAGAAATCATGCCTACCAATTTAGCGCGAAGTTCATCCAACGACGGTAAGGTCGCTAGAGCTTTAACACTATTCACGTCCAGATTATCTGAACCCATGGCACCACCGAGAACGATGAGCTTATCATTGGTTTTCGAAAAATTAACTGAAGCTTTAGCAGCAGCCACTGGATCTTTAGAATAGGCGATAGCCGTAGGGCCCGAAAACATGTCCGAGACCCCCTCGAACTTCGTGCCAGCAAGAGCAAGTTTAGTGAGCCGATTTTTAGTCACTTTGAAGCTAGCACCCGCCTCACGCATTTTTCCACGAAGTTCACCCATCTCAGAAACTGTCAACCCAGAATAATGGGTAACAACAACTAATTCAGCGCCTTCGAAGATTTTACGCAGGGACGAGACCTGTTCTTCTTTTTGTGTACGGTCCACGTAACGTCTCCAGTTCCTGGCGTACGGATCTCATTATTAAGATCATAAGCCGTTGCACGAAGATTTCGAATACAAAACATCAGACGATGTTTCAAAAACGAAATCCAATCGCCTGTCCTCTGCAACAGTTCAAGCCGAGTAAAATGCCGAAGCATAAAAATCGGATATATCACTATCTGTGCAGGTTAGTTACCTAATTAAGCCAATCGAAATCAGCACCTACAGTCTTGGACAGGTCGAAAGCGACATTATAAAAAGCCGCTTTCTAAGCCGCTCAAATTAATGAGCAGAATTCATTACCTCAATTTTAAGCGTCCGGAGAAGAAAAATCAACACGTATACCTGGTCCGACGGTTGAGCTAATGCTCACCTTCTTCATGTACGTGCCTTTAACACCAGTTGGCTTGGCCCGCACTATGGCGTCGATAAAGGTCGTAATGTTCTCAGTCAAGGCTATTTCACTGAAGCTTGTTTTACCAACACCCGCTTGAACAATACCGGCTTTTTCAACACGAAATTCAATCTGACCCGCTTTAGCAGCCTTAACAGCGCCAGCAACATCAGGAGTTACCGTACCTAGTTTAGGGTTCGGCATCAAACCTTTAGGTCCAAGAACTTTACCCAAACGACCAACAACAGCCATCATGTCTGGTGTAGCGATGCAACGATCAAACTCGATTTCGCCTTTTTGAATTTGTTCAGCTAATTCTTCAGCACCAACAAATTCAGCACCAGCAGCTTTCGCTTCATCGGCTTTTTCGTTGCGAGCAAAAACAGCAACTGTAACTGATTTACCTGTACCATGCGGCAAAGCAACAGTACCACGAACCATTTGGTCTGCGTGACGTGGATCAACACCTAAGTTCAAAGCAATTTCAACAGTTTCATCAAACTTTGTTGTGCTTGCAGCTGATTTAATGATTTTCACAGCTTCAACCGTTGAGTACGCGGTTTCGCGGTCGAAACCTTCGTATGCCGTTTTAAGACGCTTACCATATTTAGCCATTTACGCGCCCTCCACTTCGATGCCCATAGACCGTGCAGAACCACAAATCATCTTTGCTGCTTGGTCTATGTCGTACGCATTCAAATCAACCATTTTCATTTCCGCAATTTCGCGAACTTGAGCCATGGTTACTTTACCAATAATTTCCTTGCCAGTAGTGCCAGTGCCTTTTTTGATCTTGGCAGCTTTCTTAAGGAGGAAACTTGCAGGAGGTGTTTTTGTCACAAAACTAAAAGTGCGATCTTGATACGCGGTAATAACTACCGGAATCGGCATTCCAGCTTCTAGATTTTGCGTTTGCGCGTTGAAAGCTTTGCAGAATTCCATGATGTTCAAACCAGCCTGACCCAATGCAGGGCCGATCGGTGGGGATGGGTTTGCTTGTCCGGCAGGGACTTGCAACTTTACATATCCAGCAATTTTCTTTGCCATTTTAATACCTCAGTTCGTTAATGTTATAGCCCCCAAACGGAGGCTCTGAAGTGCGTGGTTCGGCCATGGCTGACCTCCCACACATATAATGCAGACGTAAAGCCTGCAAATTGAACCTGCAGGTTAAACCTGCAAATTCGAAATTATAATTTCTCAACCTGTGCATACTCGAGTTCAACAGGTGTTGCACGACCAAAGATCGATACAGAAACTTTCAAACGGGCGCGGTCCTCATCAACATCTTCAACAAATCCGTTGAAGGAATTAAATGGTCCATCACAAACCCGAACTTCTTCACCGATCTCAAACGTAACAGACGGCTTCGGACGCTCGACACCTTCTTTAACTTGATGAAGAATTCGATCGGCTTCTCTGTCTGGAATTGGAGTTGGACGCCCTTGAGCACCCAAAAAGTCAGTTACCTTCGGTGTATTCTTAACTAAATGCCAAACTTCGTCAGAAAGCTCCATACGCGCAAGAACATATCCGGGAAAGAATTTACGCTCTGCATTTACTTTTGCGCCCCGGCGAAGTTCAACAACTTCTTCCATTGGAACCAACACCTGATCAACTTCGTCTTCTAAACCGGCTTGACGAACTTGCTCTTCAATAGATTCCGAAACTTTCTTCTCAAATCCAGAATACACATGGATGACGTACCAACGCATAGCCATATCAATTACCCCCAATGCCAAGAATCAGCTTTACGCCATACTGCAAAATTTGATCAGCAACCAAGAAAAATATAGCAGACACGATCACCATAATAAAAACCATGACCGTTGATACGGTGGTTTCTTTGCGTGATGGCCAAGTGACTTTTGCTGTTTCTTGACGTACTTCTTGAATAAACTGTGCCGGGTTAATTTTAGCCATCGAGTTATTCCAAATAAATCCATTAAAATCAGGGCATCTTAGAAAGTGGCAGGGGCACCAGGGCTCGAACCCGGGACCTGCGGTTTTGGAGACCGCCGCTCTACCAACTGAGCTATACCCCTATACATGACGAGCGTATCTTCAACTCATAAAATAACGAGGCCGGCAAAATACCGACCTCGTTATTATTCAAATATTACTCGACGACTGTTGCAACGACGCCAGCACCAACAGTGCGGCCGCCTTCGCGGATAGCGAAACGAAGACCTTCGTCCATTGCGATCGGAGCGATCAAAGTCACTTCCATTGCAATGTTATCACCAGGCATAACCATTTCCGTGCCAGCTGGCAATTCGATGGTGCCCGTTACATCCGTAGTACGGAAGTAAAACTGTGGACGATAGTTCGAGAAGAATGGCGTGTGACGGCCACCTTCGTCTTTAGTTAGAATGTAGCACTCGCCTTTGAATTTCGTGTGCGGTGTAATAGATCCTGGCTGTGCCAAAACCTGACCACGCTCAACGTCTTCACGCTTCGTGCCACGAAGAAGAACACCAACGTTATCGCCAGCTTCGCCTGAATCAAGCAGCTTGCGGAACATCTCAACGCCTGTGCAGGTCGTCTTTTGTGTATCTTTAACGCCAACGATTTCAATCTCTTCACCCACTTTGACAACGCCACGCTCAATACGGCCAGTAACAACTGTACCACGACCGGAAATTGAGAATACGTCCTCAATCGGCATCAAAAAGGGAAGATCAATAGCGCGCTCTGGCTGTGGAATGTATTCGTCAACAGCGGCCATCAATTTATGAATGGCTTCTTTACCTGTTGCTTCATCACCGTCTTCAAGTGCACCAAGAGCTGTACCCATTACGATAGGGATATCGTCGCCAGGGAAATCATAAGAGCTGAG
Source organism: Rhodospirillales bacterium (assembly GCA_028825025.1). Classification (GTDB taxonomy): domain Bacteria; phylum Pseudomonadota; class Alphaproteobacteria; order Rhodospirillales; family Casp-alpha2; genus JABMNT01. Next base: position 41,062 of record JAPKAX010000004.1, read on the forward strand.
AAGCTCACGAATTTCCATTTCAACAAGCTCCAAAAGTTCATCGTCATCAACTTGGTCAACTTTATTCATGAATACAACTAAAGCCGGAACTCCAACCTGACGGGCAAGCAAGATGTGCTCGCGGGTCTGTGGCATAGGGCCGTCAGCTGCCGACACAACCAAAATAGCACCGTCCATTTGAGCAGCACCCGTGATCATGTTCTTCACATAATCAGCGTGGCCTGGGCAATCAACGTGAGCGTAGTGACGAGCTTTTGTCTCATACTCAACGTGAGCCGTTGAAATGGTGATTCCACGTGCTTTCTCTTCAGGTGCTTTATCAATATCAGCATAGTCCTGGAATTCTGCGCCACCTTCTTCAGCCAATACTTTCGTAATCGCTGCTGTTAATGTCGTCTTACCGTGGTCAACGTGGCCAATTGTGCCAATGTTGCAATGCGGTTTATTGCGTTCAAATTTTTCTTTTGCCATCTTATCTTCCTAAATCTCTTTATCCCCAAAGTGTTCAGACAGATAGATGATATTACCTAGCCGTCTAACGATTTGGAGCGGGTGAAGGGAATCGAACCCTCGTCGTAAGCTTGGAAGGCTTCTGCTCTACCATTGAGCTACACCCGCTTAACACTCGCTCCGGCCCAAATTGTATACCGAAACTTAAATGATGGTGGAGGGAGTTGGATTCGAACCAACGTAGGCGTACGCCAACGGGTTTACAACCCGTCTCCTTTAGCCACTCGGACACCCCTCCATCATAAATCTCCGGCAACCTTTCAGTCGTCGGAAGACCCGCAATATGGAGATTTGCGTGCCATTGTCAACGCCTAAAATTACGATTTCCGTTAGCTTTTTTTAGATCATTCTTTTTAAGCTCCAAACTCGGTTACAGACAAGCAGGATTTATCGTGCTAAAGCGCCCTATGAGCAAACAGAAACTTAAGAAAATTCACCGTAAATCAGAGCGCCAGCAATCGCCCGCCCTGGCCCCAACTAACCTATGGATATATGGCATCCATGCCTGCGTTGCAGCACTAAGTAATCCGGATCGTCAGATCAATATGATCCTAACAACAAAACATTCAGCTGATTTTGTGGCGAATCTAAACAATCCAAATTTACCACAGCACCAAATTGTTGATCGAAATCAACTTGATGCAACCTTACCACCGGATTCTGTACATCAAGGTATCGCCATCCAGTGTGCCCCCCTTCCCTCCCCCCATTTAGAGGATGTGATAGCTGATCAACCCGATAACAGTGCTTTAATTATTTTGGATCAAGCGAACGATCCACGTAATATTGGTTCTGTTTTGCGGTCAGCGGCAGCATTTGGGGCAACAGCAGTGATTGTTCCCGACCGCGGTACACCCGAAATAAGTGGATCGATGGCAAAAGCAGCGGCGGGAGCAATAGAGCAGGTGCCGATTGTTCGGGTAACGAATCTAGCGCGTTCTTTACGTCATATAAAAGATGCTGGGTATTGGTGCGTCGGCTTAGATGGTCGAGCAACCCAAACTTTAGCCGAGTCAAAATTAAGCGGAAAAATAGCAATTGTGATGGGTGCTGAAGGAAGTGGGTTGCGTCAGTTAACCTCAGAAACTTGCGATTATTTAGCAAAAATACCGATTTCAGGACAGATGGAAAGCCTCAATTTATCGATCGCGACATCGATCGCTTTGTACGAGCTTAATCGAACAAATTCGATTTAAAAAAAACCGTCTTGCCGATCCGGAAACATCCGTCTATGTTCCGCCCGCAATAGAAATGACACGCCGGTTTAGCTCAGTTGGTAGAGCGGCTGATTTGTAATCAGTAGGTCACGAGTTCGAATCTTGTAACCGGCACCATTACTTTCAATGACTTAGCTGTTTTCAGTTAGGTCATTTTTCGTTTTAGGTACCATATAGGTTCCAAATCGACATAAAATACTTTTAACTTTCAGGCGGCAAAATTTCCTGAATACAAATGTCATCCACCAAGTGTTCCCGACCTATATCAATTAGATGCAACCGTTTCTGCTCATTCGGTATGTGTACGCCAAGGCCATTATTCATGGTCATTGCCAGCGATCTATCGCCAAGGTCCAGCCAATAGTTACGGCGGACAAGTTTTCCATCACCATCTCTGGCAAATGGATCGTTTTTGTCTGTGTTTAAATCGGGCTTGTAAAAGTTGGGCATTGATTGTTCCAGTATAGTTAAGTTTGCTTTCCCAATATAATACAACAATAGGCAGCTA
>JAPKAX010000364.1 GCA_028825025.1 Rhodospirillales bacterium
AGAACACCACTCGGTGGAGATATGAAAAGCCCAAGCACCGTCAGCGCTTTTGCAATGGTTGCTAACAAATAGACATGCTGATTTTTTGGTAGATTAATACCAGCTAAAATAAGGACATTATAAGAGATGCCACCAGCGCCCCCTAAGTGCAGAGATATATCTAAGGTAAAGACTATTATTGCTAAAATCGCAATTGTTAAAGCCATGCGGAGCGAAAAGGCATTTTGCGAATAATGCTTACGACTTACCGCATCATCCTATTTAATCTTTAGAGTTGCGTTTGTATACATATATGCGCCAGACCTGCTTTGTTTATAATTTCTAAGTATTCCTTAAAATGCTTAGACGTGTCAAAAATGAACTAAACTAAGTAATCTAGGCCCAATACAATCAAAGCAGAAAAGTCGGGACTTCATATCGAAATCCCAACTTTTGATTCGTCGTTTTATTTAGCTAAAACTGCATGGCTTTGACCATAACCACATGATCCAATTGGCGAACTTGGTCAATCACTGCTTTACCAGGCTCGCCATCAATTTCAATCAGTGCGATAGCATCGCCGCCTTCTTTCGCCCGGCCTAAGCTAAACGTTGCGATATTTACGCCCGCATTACCAAGCACAGTCCCCAAATGACCGATAAATCCCGGCTTATCATGATTTGTGATATACAGCATATTCGGCCCAACACTGGCATCAATAGAAATGCCTTTGACTTCAACCAACCGGGGTTCCGTTCCATTAAACAACGTGCCTGATACGGTTCGGGTTTGGCCTTCGGTCTTCACGGTCAATTTGATGAGCGTATGATAGGCACCACCCAATTCGCGGGTCACTTCACTGATTTCAATGCCCCGGTCTTTGGCGATCACAGGGGCTGATACCATATTCACGCCTTCCATCAACGGAGCCAAAAGCCCCTGCATAACAGCTGCGGTTAAAGGTTTTACGTTTAATTCTGCAACCGCCCCCTCATACTCAATGGTAATTTGCTTATATGCGGTTTGGGTTGCTTGCCCAGCAAAGCTTCCTAATTGTTCAGCAAGCTTCATATAAGGCGTTAAGCGTGGCGCCTCTTCGGCACTGACAGACGGCATGTTTAGTGCGTTGGTAACGGCACCTGTCAACAAATAATCAGCCATTTGTTCCGCCACTTGCTCGGCTACTTTTTCCTGAGCTTCTGTTGTTGATGCACCTAAATGCGGCGTTAAGACAACGTTATCCATACCAAACAAAATGCTTTCTAATGCGGGTTCTGTAGATAAAACATCCAATGCCACTGAAGCAATTTTACCGGATTCTAATCCAGCCTTTAAATCGTTTTCAACAACCAGCCCGCCACGGGCACAGTTGATCAAACGAGCGCCGTTTTTCATCTTAGCAATATTTTTTGCGTTGATGATATTTTTGGTTTCTTCCGTCATTGGGGTATGGAGGGTTATAAAGTCGGCACAAGCAAGTAATGTGTCCAAGTCAACCTTCTTAATTCCCAATTCCGTTGCACGCTCAGGTGTCAAGTACGGATCAAAGCCAATGACTTTCATCCGTAAACCAATGGCCCGGTCCGCAAAGATCGATCCAATGTTACCGCATCCAATAACACCAACTGTTTTACCGGTGACTTCAACCCCCATAAAGCGGGACTTTTCCCACTTTCCGGCATGGGTTGATGCGTTGGCTTGTGGAATATCACGGGCCAACGCCAGCATCATTGAAATGGCATGTTCTGCCGTTGTTATTGAATTTCCGAAAGGGGTATTCATAACCACGATACCCTTTTGAGTGGCGGCATGAATATCCACGTTATCAACGCCAATCCCAGCCCGACCAATCACCTTCAGGTTCGTAGCATTTGCAATAATATCGTCTTTGGCTTTGGTTGAAGACCTAATTGCTAAGCCGTCATAATTACCAATGATCGCAGCCAATTCTTCTGGGCTTTGACCGGTGATCACATCAACCTCAATGCCGTGTGTTTTAAAGCACTGTTCGGCCAAGGGGCTCATTTTATCTGAAATAAGAACTTTAGGCATTCTAATGTCTCCCTGATGCAGCTTGGGTTTCTAAACGAATGCATTCAAGCGCCCATTCGA
>JAPKAX010000117.1 GCA_028825025.1 Rhodospirillales bacterium
TTTGTGACACGCTACGGCAATGACCCTGAACCGATTACTGATGAATTAGCATACCATCAAAACGAAGGCGAACAGATGCCTGCCTTTTTAGGGCGAGCTGCCGTCGCGGTGGGTAAGCATATAGAAAACACATGGAAGAATGAAAATTTGTTGAAGCTCAATCGGCTGAATATTGCAGTTGTTGCTGTGCCGATTACCGGAATTCAAGACTGGCTGTTAATTCAAAAGCGCTTGAAGGTTGTTGCTTTGATCCGAAAATCGGATCTTGTTCTACTGTCGTTAGATGAAGCTCGGATAAACGTGCATTATGTGGGTGAGCCGGAGCAATTGCGTGTGGCTTTAGGCCAAGCTGATTTGACGATGATACAAGAAGAGGGGGAATGGGTCATTTATTTGTCGGATATTATAAAACCCGGAAAATCCTGACCCTAGGATTTAAGTGAACGTACCCAATTTTATTACATTTGCACGGCTGTGTGTTGTGCCCCTTATTATATGGTTGATCATCAATGATGATTTGTGGTTGGCATTTTGGTTGACGGTGGCTGCAGCCATTAGTGATGCTTTAGATGGAATTATTGCTAAGCAGTTTGATTGTATCACTACGATGGGGGCTTTTTTAGACCCAATTGCAGATAAGGCACTGCTGGTTGGTTTATTTATTGTGCTTGGGCATCAGGGGTATATTGCGACTTGGATTGTAATACTTGTCGTTTTTCGTGATTTACTGATTGTTGGCGGTGCTTTGATGTTTCATACAATCACCCATTCTTTAGAAATGGCCCCGCTTAAAATCAGCAAAATGAATACAGCGGTGCAGTTTGGCTTTGTTGTTGGTATTTTAGGGATTGAGGGATATTCAATAGAAGTGGATGGGCTGCGGCCTATGCTTCCTTTTATTGTCGCACTAACAACAGTTTGGTCCGGAACGGCATATGTCTATTTGTGGTCGCGAAAAGTATCTGAATATGAGGCGGTTGACGGTGATGAGAATTGGCGAGGTGAGCAATGAGTAAAGATCGTAAAGCAGTTATTTGGTTGGCCGGGGTTTTTGCATTTGGATTAATCATTCATTTGCTTAGTAGTATATTGCTGCCGTTTGTTGTTGGTATGGCAATTGCCTATTTTTTGGACCCTGTTGCGGATCGCATGGAAGCAAAAGGGCTTTCGCGCGGAGGATCTACGTGTTTGATTTTGCTTACCTTTTTTGTAGCAGCGATTTCTCTTCTTTTGCTGTTGATCCCCTTGTTACAAACCGAAGTTATTGAGTTTGCACATTTAGTGCCGAAGATCGTTGAAGCAGGACAAACCCAAATTCAACCCTATTTAGAGCAATTACGTGCCGATTTACCGCCCGATGCCATGAAGGGAATTCGTGAAGCGGCTGGAACGTATGCTGGTAAAATAGCCAATTGGCTGACCCAAATTTTAGCTGGTCTTTGGAACGGTGGTGTCGCCGTATTTAACTTGCTTTCGTTGATTATTATTACCCCCATAGTTGCATTCTATTTGTTGCGCGACTGGGATGCAATAACTGCAAAGGTCGACAACTGGTTACCACGCCCGAACGCCCCCACCATTCGTGAACAGTTATTGGCTATCGATGGAACAATCGCGGGCTTCGTTCGGGGGCAATCTACTGTGTGCCTCGTTTTAGCAGCTCTTTACGGCATTAGCTTAACCGTCATTGGCCTTAAATCAGGGCTTCTGGTGGGGATTGGTGCTGGGTTAATTTCGTTTGTTCCCTATTTAGGGGCTGCGACGGGGATGGTTGTTGGTGTTGGAATTGCGATTGTACAATTTCCAGAATGGACAACCGTTGCCATTGTAGGGGCGGTGTTCTTGTTTGGTCAAACACTTGAAAGTTATGTGTTAACACCTCGATTGGTCGGTGACCGGGTTGGATTGCATCCGGTATGGATTATTTTTGCCTTGTTGGCGGGTGGTGCTGTAATGGGGTTCACTGGTGTTCTGATAGCTGTACCTACCGCCGCAGTGATTGGCGTTTTAACGCGTTTTAGTTTGACGCATTACATGGCAAGCGATCTGTATTCCGGCCATAAGGATAAAAACGCGTGATTGCAGACCGTCAATTAATTATGGAATTTGAGCATCGAACGTCCCAAAGTGGTGAAGATTTTTTGGTTGCTGATTGTAACAACGAAGCCATTGATTGGATTGATACTTGGCCTAATTGGCCAGCACCAGCGCTGGTTATTGTTGGCGCTGCAGGGGCTGGGAAAAGCCACTTGGCAGCGGTGTTTGCGGCCCATTCAGGCGCCCAATTCACCAATGCCAATGAGTTCAATTCTATTGCATCCGATGTTGCTAACGATCTGATTATTGAAGATGTTGATCGCATCCTAAGCCCAGAATTAGAACAGCCACTTTTGCATGTTTATAACGCTGTTAAAGAAGCATCGCACCGGATTTTAATGACCGCTGCCACACCGCCAGCGCGATGGGGTATTACGTTGCCTGATTTACGGTCACGCATGAATGCAGCTATCAGCGTTGAAATAGGCCCACCTCAAGACACTTTAATTACGGCGCTTTTGGTCAAAATGTTTGCGGACCGTCAGGTCCAAGTTTCAAGCGATGTCATAACGTATGCCGCCAGCCGAATGGAGCGCTCTTTTTTAGCCGCACGGCAAATTGTGGATCATGCGGACCGTTTGGCATTGGCGACAAAAAAGAAAATAACCGTGCCCTTGATCAAACAGGTCTTAGAAAATTTAGAAAACACAGGAGATACGTAATGGATTTGGGCATTTCAGGTAAAAAAGCAATTGTCTGTGCGGCCTCCAAAGGACTTGGAAAAGCCTGTGCCATATCATTAGCCCGTGAAGGGGTTGATGTGACTATTTGTGCCCGAACACCCGGACCCTTGGAAGCCACAGCAGAAGAAATTCGTGCCTTGGGTGGTGGGGCGGTCACGGCCATTGCGTGCGATATCACAACCGATGAAGGCCGCGATAAAATATTGGAGCAGTGCGCGAATCCAGATATTTTGATTAATAACGCAGGAGGTCCACCGCCGGGTGATTTCCGCGACTGGGATCGTGATGCGTGGATAAAAGCCATTGATGCCAACATGTTAACGCCAATTTTTCTGATCAAAGCAACGGTCGATGGGATGATGGAACGCAAATTTGGGCGGGTCATCAATATTACATCATCGGCTGTTAAAGCACCTAATCAGTTGTTGGGTTTATCAAACGGAGCACGGGCCGGTTTGACTGGATTTATTGCTGGAATTGCACGTAAAACTGTAGCCAATAATGTGACGATCAATGGCGTGTTGCCGGGTGCGTTTGATACCGATCGTCTACGCAGCAATTTCAAACATGTGGCTGAAAAGACTGGTAAAAGCGTTGATGAGGTCGCTGCCGCGCGGGCAGCTGGAAATCCAGCTAAGCGACTGGGTCTAGCGTATGAATTTGGCGAGTTATGCGCTTTTTTGTGTTCTGACCAAACGGGTTTCATTACGGGCCAAAATATTTTGATCGATGGCGGTAATTATCCGGGTACATTGTAAGGGTTCATGACATTGGCCTGGTTATTCTTTAAGATTTAAATATGGATAAAAATAGTGCCCCAACACCCAACGCATCGGCTGAGGTTTTGACCTTGGTCTTACCTCATGATGACACGCCGTTTGCTCATGAAATTTTATCAGAATCGCCCAAGCGTTTCATTAATCGTGAGCTGTCGTGGCTGGCCTTTAATCGTCGTGTTTTAGAAGAAGCATATAATATTTCTCATCCGCTGTTAGAACGGGTTCGGTTTTTATCTATCTCGGCTTCTAACTTGGATGAGTTTTATATGGTTCGCGTCGCCGGGTTGCGGGGGCAAGTTCAAGCTGGAGTTAAGACCCACAGTGATGACGGCATGTCACCCCGCAAACAGTTGGCAGCCGTTCGCGCTAATGCAGCTGAACTTATGGCTGAACAAGGCCTATGCTGGGATGTTTTGCGAACGGAGTTATTGGGTAACGGAATTGCCGTTTATGACGATGGATTAAAACTAACAGACGAAGAGTTTATATGGCTTGAAAATCATTTTATTGAACACATTTTTCCAGTTTTAACACCGATTGCAACCAACCCCACACATCCGTTTCCGTTCATTCCAAACTTAGGGTTTTGTTTGGTTTATATGTTAGAGCATGATGGAACTGAAGAGCCGCTTCGGGCGTTATTACCTATTCCTAGCTTGCTTGAACGGTTTATTCGATTGCCGGGCGATGACATCCATTTTATCCAAGTTGAAGCCGTTATTGACTTGTTTTTAGATCGCCTGTTCCCGAGTTACAAAATTCAACAAGCCGGTTGTTTTCGTGTGCTTCGTGATAGCGAAATGGAGATTGATGAAGAAGCCGAGGATTTGGTTCGGACGTTTGAAAGTGCTTTGAAGCGCCGGCGTCGGGGGTCGGTCATTCGGTTGACATACAATGCTGATATGCCCGACGATTTATGCGATTTAGTGACCCATGAATTGAATGTAGATACCAATGATGCGATGGGGCTTGAGGGTCTTATTGGTATGGCAAATACGATAGAACTCGTGCTCGATGAACGTGCTGACCTTTTGTTCAAACCCTTTAATGCGCGCTTTCCGGAACGCATTCGGGATTTGGGTGGGGATATTTTTGCTGCTATTCGGAAAAAAGATTTCATTGTCCATCATCCCTATGAGACCTTTGATACGGTGGTTCAATTTATACGCCAAGCGGCTCGCGATCCAAAAGTTGTCGCGATCAAACAAACCTTATACCGGACCAGCAATAATTCACCGATTGTTGAAGCGCTGATTGAAGCGGCTGAGTCTGGTAAATCAGTAACAGCGATGGTCGAATTACAAGCCCGCTTCGACGAAGAAGCCAATTTGCGTTGGGCCCGGGATCTAGAACGCGCAGGTGCTCAGGTTGTGTATGGGTTCCTGGATAAAAAAACCCATGCCAAGGTTAATTTAATTGTTCGCCGCGAAGCGCATGGCTTACGCTCGTATGTTCATTATGGCACTGGAAATTACCATCCAATCACCGCCAAAACATATACCGACTTGTCGTTTTTCACCTGTGACCAAGCATTGTGTCGGGATGCGGCGCGGATTTTTAACTACATGACCGGCCATGCCAAACCAGATGCCATGGAAAAGTTATCATTCGGACCTTTAACTTTGCGCGATACTTTGATGGATTTGGTTGAAGTCGAAACCGAAAATGCCCGGGCCGGAAAACCAGCTGGCATTTGGGCTAAATTAAATGCCTTGGTCGATAGCTCGATCATTGATGCTTTATATAGAGCGTCTGAAGCCGGGGTTCAGATCGATTTGGTGGTGCGGGGAATTTGTTGTTTGCGCCCGGGAATTAAGGGTTTATCTGAAAATATTCAAGTTAAATCGATCGTCGGGCGGTTTTTAGAACATGCCCGTATTGTTTGTTTTGCTAATGGTGAGCCGCTGCCGTCGGGGAATGCAAAAGTGTTCGTTTCATCTGCAGATTGGATGCCACGAAATTTTCATCGACGTATTGAAACGCTTGTCCCGATTGAAAACCTAACCGTCCATAGGCAAGTTTTAAACGAGATTATGGCAATCAATTTAAAAGATGAGATGCAAAGTTGGGTTTTATCTAGTGATGGGCAGTATTCACGAGTTGGTAACGACCAAAATATTTCAAGCCATGAATATTTTCTGACCCACATATCCCATTCAGGACAAGGCGAAGAGAAAAATCGGGAAACCAAGTACAAACCGGCTGGGCGATCAGGGCGCTAATCGATCAATGGTTCATTCAATTCAGCCCTTTTCTGAGAAACTAACTGAAAAAACGGCAGGCCGTATGGCTGTGGTTGATATTGGATCAAACACAGTTCGTTTGGTTGTGTACGATACCCCCAATCGCTTACCTGTCCCTATTTTTAACGAAAAATCTCCATGCCAATTAGGACAATGGTTGGCATCAACAGGGCAGTTAAACCCGGCTGGTGTTGAGTGTGCTATGAGCAGCTTATCGCGGTTTGTACGCTTGGGTGAGGCCATGGGGGTCGAGCGAATGGACTTGGTTGCAACAGCCGCTGTTCGCGATGCCACAGATGGACCTGAGTTTGTTCAGCGTGTTGAGCAATTATTGGGCATGAAAATTCAAATCCCCTCAGGCTCAGAAGAAGCGCAACTGGCCGCCTTGGGGTTGTTAAGTGGTATTCCTGATGCCGATGGCGTGTTGGTTGATATGGGCGGTGGAAGTGTAGATCTGGTTGAGCTCAACCAAGGCGAGTTTGGGCGCACAGTATCGTTACCTATTGGCCATTTGCGTTTACCACAAGTGGCCATGGGTCATCTTGGTAAAGCGCGTAAAATAGTAAATAAAAATTTGAGCGATTTGCCTTGGCTGGCAGAAGGTGGGGGGCGCACTTTGTTTGCCATTGGTGGATCGTGGCGGGCCTTGGCGCGGGTATTTATTGATCAGACCAAATACCCCTTACATGTCATTGATGGTTACACGTTAAAAAACGATGATGCCCTTAGAATGTGCCGATTTATTGAGAATTCCATGCCAGAAACGTTACATGGAATATCTGGCGTTACCAAAGCCCGTGCCCATGCTCTGCCGTTTGCGGCTATGATTCTGGGTGAGATGTTGGAACGGACAAAGTCCAAGGAGATTGCATTTTCAGGTTTTAGTATGCGTGAGGGGCATCTACTGAAAATGTTACCAGATAACCTAAGTGGGCAAGACCCGTTGTTGAGCGGGTGCGCTACTATGGCTGAAAGAACAGGGCGTTTTTCGATTACAGGGCCAGAAATTTTTGATTGGATTTCTCCGTTGTTTCCGCCCGGCAGGGATGCGGAAAGTCGGTTGCGTTTAGCCGCCAGCATGTTGTCTGATCTGGGGTGGAGTGAACATCCTGATTACCGGGCAGAGCATTCTTTTTTACGCACCTTGCGGCTCCCTTTTTCAGGTTTGAGCCATGCAGATCGAGTGTTTTTATCTTTAGCGATTTTCGTTCGTTACAATGGCGACCCTGACAATAGGCTGGTAAAGTCCGTTCGGTTATTAATGACTGATTATGATGCAGAATATGCAAATATAACAGGTCTTGCCTTGCGTTTAGCCCATACGGTTTCAGGTTCAGCGCCGGGTATTTTAAGCAGAACTCAGTTTGTAATGGATGAACAAACAGTACGGCTTCAGTTGCCTATTGTCAGAAATGGCGAACAAGATATCTTTGCCGGCGATGCGGTGGCGCGGCGGTTTAAAACATTGGCGCGGGCACTCGGACGAGAGCCTGTTATTGAATAGGCATGAATTAGGTTTCGGCTTCTTCAGATTTTAGTTCCGCCAATACCAATTTTTTCCCACGTACAGCTAAGCCAAATTCTCCGGTGCGAATTTTTAAAGCATCTTCACCAAACAATTCTCGGCGCCAACCTTTAAGGGCAGCGATATCAGCTTCTTCACCAAAAGCGGCCAACAATTCTACGTCAGCGCTAGATGTTACTAATTTAGGGGCCACATCATGGCTATCGCATTTTAATTTAAGCAGAACTTTTAACATGTCTGTAACGGGGCCAATGCCACGTGGCATTTCGGGTTTATTACGAAGTTCAGGGCATTCATCATTGGGAACAGCTTTGCCACGAACAACAGCTTCTAAAAGTTCTTTTCCATAACGTCCTTCAGCGGTTTTATCACCCAATCCGCGCGTTCTCGATAATTCAGCGACGCTACTTGGTGTGTGGTGTGCAATTTCAACCAAAGCTTCATCGCGTAAAACGCGGTTACGGGGAACATCGCGCCGTTGGGCTTCACGTTCCCGCCATGCGGCTAATTCACGTAAAAGTGCCAAAAACCGTTTTGTTTTTGCACGTGATTTGATCCGCCTGAATGCATTGTCCGGATTACCGTTATAGGTTTCATCACGGGTTAGAATTCCCATTTCATCAATGATCCAAGCGGTGCGGCCTTTGTCTTCTAGGTTCTTCGCTAATTTTTTGTAAGCCACACGCAAATGCGTCACATCTGAAATTGCATAATCAATTTGTTTGGCACTTAGGGGGCGCAAAGACCAATCGGTGAAGCGCGAGCTTTTATCGACTGTTGCTTTCACCAGCTTGGCTACAAGCTGTTCGTATCCTACAGAATCACCAAAGCCATATACCATGGCAGCGATTTGTGTGTCGAAAATGGGTGCTGGGAGTTCACCCATTAAATTAAAGAATATTTCCATATCTTGGCGTGCTGCATGGAAGACTTTTAAAACACTGGTATCTATTAAAATATCAAATACCGGCGATAAATCTATTCCGGGTGCCAACGCATCAATTACAGCCGCATTATCATCGTTCGCTATTTGAACCAAACACAATTGCGGCCAGTACGTTTTTTCACGCAGAAATTCCGTGTCTATTGTGATGTAATGAGTTCCAGCCAAGCGTTTGCAAAAGGCAAGAAGAGCTTCGTTATCTGTGATTAAGAGCATCCTACGGAGGTATAGGGCAATGGCAGAACAGTCAATGCTATATATACGGAATTTATGTAGGCGGTCCGGGGGTGGAGCTATCGTTGGGGGGCGAATTACATTGCCCCCGGACAAATAAAGCAATTGCACTAAATCTATTCTGAGACACAATTGCTTGTTAAATCTTGTATATGAAATCTGTTTTGCAAGGGAATGAATAGGAAATATCAACAACATAAAAGTATGTGAATGTGACGTTTGCTTAAATCAGGCCTTTAATCCCCGCAAAAATGGTGTAAACAAGCCCGGCATTTATCTGCTTAAAGCGGATTGATTTAACGTAACTGATATTTTAAAGGCCGGTAGCCTGAGCTTAACCGTTTATGGAGCCGCGAAGAAATATGCATTCATATAGAAGTCACACCTGTGCAGAAATTAGAGCAACCAATGACGGCGATACAGTTCGCCTTTCCGGATGGATTCACCGCAAACGTGACCATGGTAATTTGGTGTTTGTTGATTTAAGAGACCATTATGGTCTGACACAATGTGTGATCGATATTTCAAGCCCGCTTTTTGCAACTGTTGAAAGTGCGCGGCCCGAAAGTGTGATTACGGTCACTGGCCCTGTTGTAAAGCGCATCGACGAGACCATCAACCCGAACTTGCCAACGGGCGAGGTTGAGGTGCGCATCGAAGAAATTACAGTCGAAAGTTCGGCTGAAGTATTACCAATGCAAGTTGCAGGCGATGCCGAGGCAGGCGAAGATATTCGCTTGCGCTACCGATTCTTAGATTTACGCCGCGAAAAAATCCACGCTAATATCATGCTGCGGTCTTCTGTTATTTCATCGATCCGTCGACGCATGACTGATTTGGGTTTTTTGGAAATTCAAACACCTATCTTAACCGCATCCTCACCTGAAGGTGCGCGCGATTATTTGGTTCCAAGTCGCCAACATCCGGGCAAGTTCTATGCGCTACCGCAGGCACCTCAGCAATTTAAGCAGCTGTTGATGGTTTCTGGTTTTGATAAATATTTCCAGATTGCACCGTGTTTCCGTGATGAAGACGCCCGTGCCGATCGTTCGCCTGGTGAATTTTATCAGCTTGATTTGGAAATGGCATTTGTTGAACAAGAAGATGTTTTTGCTGCCCTTGAGCCTGTTCTGGGGGGGATTTTTGAAGAGTTCGCAAATGGGCGTGAAGTCACAAAGGGAGCGTTCCCACGTATCCCTTATGCCGAATCTGTGTTGAAGTACGGTTCTGATAAACCCGATTTGCGTAACCCGATCATCATTTCAGATGTTACCGAATCATACCGTAATTCAGGCTTTGGTTTGTTTTCTAAATTAGTAGGGCAGGGGAATGTTGTTCGTGCTGTGCCCGCACCGGGTGCTGCCGATCGCCCACGGAGCTTTTTTGATAAGCTAAACAATTGGGCCCGGGATGAGGGTGCTGGTGGTATGGGCTATATTGTCTTTGGTGCCGACGGCGAAACTAAAGGGCCGATTGCAAAAAACTTAGAAGCTGACCGCGTAGCTGCTATTAAAGAAGCGTCTGGAGCCAAAGATGGCGACGCTGTTTTCTTTGTTTGTGGCAAGCAATCCGATGCCGCTAAATTTTCTGGTTACGCTCGTGAGCGGATCTGTGATGAACTCGGTTTACGGGCTGAGGGGCGTTTCGATTTCTGTTGGATCGTTGATTATCCAATGTTCGAGCTGGACGAAGATACGGGCAAGATTGAGTTTTCACACAATCCATTTTCAATGCCACAAGGTGGATTGGA
>JAPKAX010000365.1 GCA_028825025.1 Rhodospirillales bacterium
AAACATATACAGCTGTATAGAGAACATTAATCCAAATGGTAAATCTTATTTGGTCTTTCCGACGCAGAAGCCCTAGACCACGCGTTAGTTGAGTTCATTTAATTTGAAAATGATGCTCAATTGATAGGCGATGTTCATGCATAACTCGCCATGGAAAATGAATAACATAACGATCACTCACGTAAACTGCTTATTCGGCTACGCGATGGCACGTCCTTAACTGTTGAAGCGGCGATTGCTGAAACACAAGTGGGCGATGACCGGTTTTCAGTCATCACGATACGTGATATTTCTATGCGCAAAGTATCTGAGCAAAAAATAATAGAATCTCACGAACTATTAGAAGAGCGGGTGCGCGTCCGGACGCTTACTTTAACCAATGAGATTAACCATCTGAACGGAACGGAACTAGAATTAACGCAAGCCTTTCAAAATATAAAAGTTGCCAATTGGGCCATAAGTCAGTTTTTAACAAATATGAGCCACGAACTCAGAACGCCGTTAAACTGTGTTATTGGGTTTTCAAAAATGGTTATAACTGAAGTTTATGGGCCAATAGGGAACGCGAAATATGCTGATTATATTAAAGACATCCACATGTCCGGCACCCCTTTACTGTCAGTGAAGAGTGATATTTTGGATGTCTCTAAAATTGAACTTGGAGAATTGGAGCTAGAATAGGAAGGATTTGACTCAGGTCACGCTATTTCTGCATGCCACTCCATAGTTTCAGAGCGCGTAGTCACTTAAAATGTTTCTCTTTCTAGAAAGATAGACAACCTGATACCCCGAATTATCGCTGATAAACGTCGCATCAAACAAATATTGATTAATTTGTTATCAAACGCTGTAAAATGCACTCTCTCAGGAGGGCATATCAACATTGTAGCGGATTCTGACCCCGAACACGGATATAGAATCTTAGCGTCAAATAACGGCATCGGCATCGCAAAAAGGAATATTACCTATGTCTTGACCCCATTTGGCCGCGTTGCCGACAGTACTATTCACACCTTTGAAGGAACCGATTTGGGGTTAAGTATTACAAAATCGCTCACTGAATTACACGGTGGTTCTCTAGATCTCTCAAGCAAGCTTGGTGTTGGCATCCAAATTTCCATCGCTTTACCAACACACCGCAAAGCACCAAATAAACCTCAATTACATGACAGCGCCAACTAACCAAGGTACAAATTCGTTATCACCATAACCCAATTCTTCGGATTTTGATTGGCGACCGCTGGCGATCTCGATCAAGTAATCAAATATTTCTTGACCTTTCTCTTCAACGCTCACTTCACCATCGGCAATTGGTCCACAATTGATGTCCATGTCTTCAGACATTTTATCATACATAATTGTATTCGTTGCCAACTTCACCGAAGGAGCAGGTTTAAAACCAAATGCTGATCCGCGGCCGGTTGTGAAACAAACTAAATTAGCACCCGATGCCACCTGACCGGTTATTGAAGCTGGATCATAACCGGGGCTATCCATGAATACGAAGCCTTTGGTGTTGATCGTTTCCGCATATTTAAACACGCCCGTTAGGTTCGTTGTGCCGCCCTTTGCAGCAGCGCCCAATGATTTTTCCAAAATGGTCGTCAAGCCGCCCGCTTTATTTCCGGGAGATGGATTGTTATCCATGCTGCCGTTTGTGCGTTCTGCATAATCTTCCCACCAGCGAATACGGTCAACCAATTTTTGCCCAACTTTATCGTTAATGGCACGGCGGGTTAACAAATGTTCCGCACCATAAATTTCGGGTGTTTCAGATAAAATAGCCGTTCCTCCATGGCGAACCAACAAATCAGCCGCAGCACCTAAGGCTGGGTTTGCGGTCATTCCAGAATATCCGTCAGACCCACCACACTGCAATGCCAATGTAAGTTCTGAAACGGGGATCGGTTCGCGTTTAATATTATTAGCATCTTCAAGCATCGCCTTAATGCGCTCGACACCAGCGGCAATGGTTTTCCGCGTGCCGCCTTCTTCTTGAATAACCAAGGTTTGGAACGTTTTGTTTTCTTCTAGGCCATAAGCATCCATCAAGAATGGGATTTGGTTCACTTCACAGCCCAAACCAA
>JAPKAX010000118.1 GCA_028825025.1 Rhodospirillales bacterium
GAATTGGCTAAAGGGCTCCAGCAGCGCAAATATTTGGATCAGTTGCTGACAACGTATCCTAAGTTTATGGCACGAAAATTTGTTGGCCCCAATGCCTTGATTAAAAGCACTGCCGTGTTGGAATTAAAGCGACAGGTCTATTCTAAATTTGGCATTGGTGGAAAACCTGATTTAGCGATTTCGAAATCATTTGGACAATTCTCTCAACGCCAATTGAACAGCGATACAGATATTTTTGTGGGTTGGAGTTCTGCTTCTTTGGAAGCCATAAAGCCCGCACAAGGTTTCGGTACTAAAGTTATTATTGAGCGCGGCTTAACCCACATTGCCGCCCAAACAGAAATTCTTCGTGATGCTTATAAACAGTTTGGTTTTTTTCAATAAAATCAAAAATGAAATGATTGAACGCGAAGAACAAGAATATGCTTTGGCAGATAAAATTTTTGTACCGTCTAAGTATGCGGCCCAAACGTTTGTTGATCGCGGCATAACGGCGGACAAGATAATAGTCAATGGTATGGGCGTTGATTTGGGAATGTTTAAGGCGTCGTCTCCGCGCTAATTGGGCAGCAAGCCCCGGATCGTTTTTGCTGGCGTTGTTGGCATTAGTAAAGTGGTGAAGTGGTTGCTTGAGGCGTTTAAGCGCCTTTCATCGAAAGCGGAATTGCATTTAATTGGGCCGGTGTCGCCGGACTTTGAAAAAATGTTACGCAAAGAAATCGGTACAAATGTTTTCGTGCGGGGCGCGCTTCCGGAACATGAATTGCCATCGGAATATGGCCGAGGCGATATTTTTGCCTGCCGTCTTTGGAAGAAGGCTACGGTATGGTTATTCCGCAAGCCATGGCGTGTGGGTTGCCGGTTGTTTCAATAAACGTGGTTGGTGCAGCGGACTTACTTCAGCATGCCCACAATGGATTGATCGTCTCGCCCGCTAATAGCAGCGCATTATCAGATGCATTAGAGCGCTTGATTGATGATGTTTATTTACGACAAACAATGGGTGCGTATGCGCAGGCGACAGTTCAACAGGGTCAGAGTTGGAGTGATTATGTAAGCCGTGCAGTTGCTCTGTATGAAACGATCCTGGCATCGGGCTAAGAGTTCTGTTTGATCCAATGATCGTGCCACGCGCATAAGTTAAATAGGGTCCAAATGTGTAACGCGTGATCTGCCTGTCCGGCACGGTGTTCTTTGAAGCGAGCGGTGATGTAGTCTTTATGGAGTGTTTTGTTTTTGACCAATTCGCAATTCATAATCGTATCTTCAGCACGGATACCAAAGTCGCCTTTTAACCATTGTTCAAACGGAGCTGCGAAGCCCATCTTTTTTCGATGAATAATTTCATCTGGCAATAAATCTGCGACCGCTTGTTTAAGCAAATTCTTTTTGATGCCACCTTTGACCTTCAAGCGTTGCGGAATGTTTTGTGTGTATTCAACCAAGTTGTGATCCAAGAACGGAACACGGGCTTCGATTGATGTCGACATACCAACTTTATCGACCCGCATTAAAAGCAGTTCCGGAAGGCGTAAACGAAACTCATTATAGGCCATGCGGGTTAGCGGATCGTCGTTACCGGGCGATTTTTTTAAGTCGTTCAAATAACCATTAACAATGTCGCCGCTGTTGGCGCTGCTCAAGCCAGTTAGGTCTAGCCCTGTGGTGCCTAGATCATCTGCAAAGCTTGAGCTGTTTTTCCAGCTAGATCCTAACGCGCGGGATTTGTGGACATTCCAAAAAGCGTTGGCACCGCTCCAAAATAAATCGTGCCCGGTTCCAGCGCGTGATAATGCTTCTGCCATCTGAGCACCAGCGCTCCTTTTGGTTGGGGCAAAGGTGCGGGCAATGCCACCGATAAGACGTCGCAAAAAACCGGGGACGTATTTTGTGTAGGGGTTCCAAAACGACGCGTAAGTTTTTAAGTACGTGATCCAGCTGTCGTAACCACAAAACTGTTCATCAGCGCCTTCGCCCACTTGAACAACGGTGACGCCACTATCCTTGGCTAATTTGGAAACAAAATAAAGGGGTACGCAGACCCAATCGGCAATGGGCTCGTCTTGGTGATGAACTAGATCATCTAAATAATCGAGCATGTCGTTTTCATCGACTAAAATCTCGTGGTGATTAGTATTGTATTTTTTGGCGATTTTTTGCGCGTATTCAAGTTCGTTCAGGTGCGTGTGATCTTTAAAGCCAATGGTGAAGGTATCAACCGGGCGGTCCATCTTTTGGCTCATCAACGCAACGTTGGCGGATGAATCAATGCCGCCCGATAAGAACACGCCAAAGGGAACATCTGACATCAACCGTTTTTCAACAGCCGAATCAAGGCGACTGCGAATGCCATCGACGTACTCTTGTTCAGACAAATTTTGTGTGGCGGTATCTTGGCTTGGCAAAGCATCCCAATAGCGCCGTGTTTTTATTGTGCCGTCTAGATCAACTTCCATAATATGGGCGGCGGGTAATTTATAGATGCCTTTAAATAATGTCATCGGGGCAGGCGCAATCATAAAGCTTAGATAATGATTAAGCGCCACGTTATCTGTTTCGCGGGGGACATCACTGTCGCTCAAAATAGCTTTGATTTCAGACGCAAACCGGAACATTCCACCCACTTTAGAAAAATAAAGTGGCTTTATACCAATCCGATCCCGCGCCAAAACAAGTTTGTTTGAATTCACATCCCATATGGCAAACGCATACATTCCGTCCAGCCGTTTGACCAAGCCGTCTATGCCCCACGCCTTATATCCATGGATCAAAACCTCACTATCAGAATGGTCGGTTTTAAACGTATGTCCGGCTGCTTCTAATTCCAACCGCAGTTCCGCATGGTTATAAATTTCGCCATTGAACGTCAGTTGCAATGAACCATCAAGATTGCTCATGGGTTGGGCGGCTTCATCGGATAAATCGACAATCGCTAAGCGGCGATGAGCCAAGCCGATGCGCCCCGTGTCGGACACCCAAAATCCATCCCCATCAGGGCCTCGATGGGTTATCGTCGCGTTCATTTGCTCAAGCGATTGCCTAAGGTTTGATGGCACTTCAGTCCCGTTCGAGACAAATAATCCTGCAATTCCACACATGGCTCAGGTTTGTATCAAATTATCCGATCTGTCCAGTGGTGAATGCGACAAACAGGCAAAAGAAAACCCGCCAACTGAAGCGGGTTTTTTATATTCGAAGTCGGCAGATGTTTACCAGGTCTTAAATGCGCTGGTAACAAAGTTGCCTGGAACCGTGATCAAAGCCACATGCGGTGCACTTGATGGGGCTTGACCGAAAAGGGTTAGCTTTTTGGTCGGTAACATAATGTAATACAGCACGGTCAATGCTTTAGATACGCCCTTAATGAGTAGCATTGTGAGCGTATAAACAATTGGGGCAATAATATCGCTTGCACCAAGAACAATACCGGTATGCGGGGCTGCGAAGTCTTTATTTAATCCGTACATAACAGTTCTCCAAGTGACCGGTGTCTTATGTGTTTTCCGGTGTTAATGTGTAATTATATTTTTCGTTTAATCTTGTTTTTGAAAAAAGTATTGCGGTATTTATGCAGAGCTGGGCTGCGTAAAATGCATAGGTCGATTAATCTCGTAATCATTTGATAGTAAATAATAAATTGAAGATCATTTCGCAAATTAATTTGTGGTTAATTGAAATTAAATAGTTTTTAAATTTGAGAATCACTTTTCTGAATATCAAGTAAAACCCTAAATTCAGAATATTCTCAAATCACTTGTGTCAATCGCTCTAGAAACGCCCCCAACCGCAAAGAATGTCGGTTTTAAGATATTTTCGACGCTCTTAAACGAGTTACATTTATGTTGAATTTGGGGGAGGATTTGTTTTCTTGGGAACAATCATGTTAGCCTCCGTAAACGTTGCTCAAAAAGAGTGAATAGACCGGTATGTGTGCTGGATGAAAAATGACAGGGATGGTGCTCAAATGTCGGAATCGCCCGATATTCTGGTTAAGTTTGAATCAGTTCAAAAAAGTTACGACGGTGAAATTCTTGTCGTAAAAGACTTTAATCTTGATGTTGCTAAAGGCGAATTTGTAACGATGCTTGGGCCTTCGGGGTCCGGAAAAACCACCTGCTTGATGATGTTGGCCGGTTTCGAGCCAGCAACACACGGTGAGATATATTTAGATGGAGTGCCCATCAACAATGTACCGCCCCATAAGCGCGGCATTGGAATGGTTTTTCAAAATTACGCTTTATTCCCCCACATGACTGTCGCTGAAAACTTAGCCTTCCCATTGGAAGTGCGCGGTTTGGGCAAATCCGAAATCAATGATAAAGTTAAAAAAGCTTTAGATATGGTGCGCTTGGGTGGATTTGAAGATCGCCGGCCCGCGCAATTGTCCGGTGGGCAGCAACAACGTGTTGCTGTGTCCCGTGCTCTGGTTTTCGGCCCTAAACTGGTTTTGATGGATGAACCGCTGGGTGCGCTTGATAAAAACCTGCGTGAAGAAATGCAGTATGAAATCAAACATATTCACGAAGAGCTTGATGTAACCATGGTTTATGTGACCCACGATCAAGTGGAAGCTTTGACCATGTCAAACCGTATTGCGGTTTTTGAAGATGGCATTGTTCAGCAATTAGCCGCCCCGGCTGAGCTTTATGAAAAGCCCGATAACGCATTTGTTGCGGGCTTCATTGGTGAAAACAATCGCCTGTTCGGAGAAGTTAAATCGATTGATGGTGACTTTTGCCAAGTCGAACTTGAAGGCGGCAGCGGCATGATTAAGGCTTTGTGCGTTAATATTGGCGGTGTTGGAACACGAACTACACTTTCATTACGCCCTGAACGCGTAATCATTGGAGGAACGCCTGGGTCATCGACCAATACCTTACAAGGTACGGTCGAAGAGCTGATTTATTTAGGTGATCATATTCGAAGTCGGGTTAGCTTGTCTGGTAATTCTGACTTCATCGTAAAGGTTCCCAATTCACATGGTCATGTACACTTAAAAGAAGGTGAAGTAACCTCTCTTGGTTGGGAAGCAGAAGATTGTCGGGCGTTAGACGCTTGACGATAAAGTAAGGCGGCGGCTTTGCGCCGCGCTCATGGTGCCCACGAGGGGACGTTGAGCGTAACAAGGGCCCTACTAACTTAAGATTATGTTCAATTATAATAGGGAAGAGATAATACAATGAAAAAAATGTTGAAATATTCAACCTTTGCCATCTCGATGCTTGGAATGGTATCTGCAGCTCAAGCTGTTGATCTTAATGTCGTATCATGGGGCGGTGCTTATACAGCCAGTCAAATGAACGCTTATTATAAGCCATACACAAAAAAGACCGGCGTTAAGATTAATTCCATCGATTACAGCGGTGGACTAGCTGAAATGCGCGCTCAATCAGAAGCTAAGAACGTCACTTGGGATTTGGTTGACGTTGTTCTTGCTGACGCTATAAAAGGCTGTGATGAAGGCATGTTCCGCCCGATTGATATGGATAAAGAAATGGCTGCAGCTCCAGACGGAACGCCTGCATCTAAAGATTTCTTAAAAGGCACACTTCTTTCAGAGTGCTTTGTTCCACAAATCATCTACTCAACTGCATTCGCATATCGTGCAGATGCATGGGGCGGAAAAAAGCCAACCAAAATGGCTGATGTTTTTGATCTTAAAAACTTCCCCGGAAAACGCGCACTGCAGAAAAAAGCCATTAATAATTTAGAATGGGCTTTGATTGCGGATGGTGTTCCATTGTCAAAGGTATATGACGTTCTGGACACGGACGTAGGTAAAGATCGTGCATTTAAGAAGTTAGCTACAATTAAAAAAGATGTGATCTGGTGGACTGAAGGCGCTATTCCTCCGCAATTGTTAGCGGATGAAGAAGCTGTTTTTGGTACGGGTTATAACGGACGTTGGTTCTCAGCTATTAATGAAGAAAAGCAACCGTTTGCTATGCTTTGGGACGGTCAAGTGCTCGATATTGATGGCTGGGCAGTTCCTGCTAAAGGCAAGAACGTTGCTGAAGTTATGAAGTTCGTAAAATTTGCCACGGACACACAGCGTTTGGCTGACCAGGCTAAGTACATCTCTTATGGCCCAGCACGTTTATCTTCTGGCCCAATGGTTTCCAAGCACGCAACGCTTGGTATCGATATGGGACCACACATGCCAACTAAATATGCGGATCAAGGTTTCATGACCGATTTCGCTTGGTGGGCTGACAATGGCGACGAAATGAATGAGCGTTTCGCAGCTTGGTTACTTCAATAGAATGATTAATGGAAAGCGAGGCAGGGCAACCTGTCTCGCGATCTAACTAACTAACTAACTAACTAACTAACTATTATTTTATTTATTTATTTTGACGAATTAATGTCTTCGGGAAATACAAATGGCTAACGGAAATACGCAAGGTGAAGTTGTTCTTGCAGCCGATGGAACCCCTTTGAAAGAAAGCCTTAATAAGGCTATGCGCAAAAACCGCATTCGCGCCCTTCTGCTAGTCGCGCCTTTATTTATTTTTATTCTATTTTCGTTCCTGATCCCTATTTTCGATATGACTTTTCGTAGTGTTGATAACTGGCAGGTCGGAACTTTAATGCCAAATACGTCCTTGGCTCTTAAAGACTGGGATGGCAAAGCGATCCCAGAAGAGGCCGTTTTTGAAGCCTTGATTGCTGATTTGAAGGCGGGCGCGATAACCCGTGAAATTGGTAAGGTCGGTACACGCCTGAATTATGAAAAATCAGGCATGAGGAGCATGATTACGAGCTCTGCCAGGAAGTCCAAAAAAGTTAAAGAAGGCCCCTATAAACCTATAGTTTTTAAGATGCATAAGAAATGGAAAGATCTTGAAACGTGGACCGTAATTAAACGCAATACGTCCGCGTATACAATTGGTTATTATTTAAATGCTGTTGATTTGAAATTTGACAAATCAGGTGAAATTGTACGCCAACCAGAAAACCGCCAGATTTATGGTAAGCTGTTTTTAAGGACTTTCGCAATCAGTATGGCGATTACCATTATTTGCATTATTTTGGCTTATCCAATTTCTTATTTATTGGCAACTATGCCCTTGCGTTATTCAAACTTGTTGATGATTTTTGTGCTCCTTCCGTTCTGGACATCGCTTTTGGTTAGAACAACAGCATGGATCGCAATGCTTCAATCGCAAGGGGTGCTGAACGACTTGTTTGTGTTCTTCGGCTTTATTGATGACGCCAATCGATTACAATTAATCTATAATCTAACCGGCACAATCATCGCCATGACCCACATTCTGCTGCCGTTTATGGTCTTGCCGTTGTACAGCGTCATGAAAACCATACCGCCCACTTATATGCGCGCTGCCTTGTCGTTGGGTGCTAACCCTTTTGTCGCCTTTGTTCGCGTATATATGCCACAAACGCTATCAGGTATAGGAGCGGGAAGTATTTTGGTCTTTATTCTGTCCATTGGTTACTACATCACTCCCGCTTTGGTTGGTGGAACAGGTGGAACGTTAATATCGAATCAAATCGCCTATCACATGCAATCATCATTAAATTGGGGATTAGCAGGTGCTTTGGGTGCGTTGTTACTGGGATCTGTTCTCGCACTCTATACGCTTTATAATAAGATTGTTGGTATCGACAACATGAAACTGGGATAACGAAATGGCCATACCCCCATACGCCGGTCCGTTAGAAACAACTTGGTACTTCACATTCCGATTTCTGTGTGCCTGTATTTTCTTGTTTTTGATTACGCCGATTTTGGTGATTATTCCACTAAGCTTCAATATTGAGCCGTATTTTACATTCACTTCTGGAATGTTGGAATTTGATCCTGATGCTTATTCATTGCGTTGGTATGAAGACTTCATAAACAACACCCAATGGACACATTCCGTTAAAAATAGCTTCATTATTGCCATTGCATCTACCATTTTAGCAACAGTTCTGGGGACTTTGGCAGCACTTGGATTAAGCAAACCCCATATGCCATACCGGTCTTTGGTAATGGGACTTCTCATTTCACCAATGATCGTTCCTTTGATCATTTCCGCGGCTGGAATGTATTTTTTCTATTCGAACATTGGTTTGGACCAGACGTTTTTGGGCATTATTCTGGCTCATACAGCATTGGGTACCCCGTTCGTTGTGATCACTGTGACCGCGACTTTAGTTGGCTTTGATCATTCCTTAAGCCGGGCTTCTGCTAATTTAGGGGCTAACCCAACAACCACTTTCTTTAAAGTTATTATGCCACTGATCTTACCAGGCGTGATTTCAGGCGCGTTGTTTGCCTTTATTACATCCTTTGATGAAGTTGTGGTTGTCTTGTTCCTAGCCGGTTTCGATCAACGAACCATCCCACGCCAAATGTGGTCTGGTATTCGCGAGCAAATTAGTCCGACAATCCTGGCTGTAGCAACGATTCTTGTGATGATTTCAATTGCGCTTCTGGCGACATTGGAACTGTTGCGCAGACGTGGCGAAAAAATGCGCGGAATTAGTCCTGGCTAACGGTTTAACGTTTGTACTTAGCTGTTGTTTTTCCTGATTGCTTTCGTTTAAAATTTCAGTAACTATCCACACTAAGACCTAGGGTCTGGACCCGAGATTGTCGAAGGTTTGCATCGCACTGCTATGTGCGTAGAGCAAGCGGAGCGAATGCTTGCATTCGTGAAAGTAGCTTTGCAGCAATATCAATGCGCTAGCGGGAGTAAAGTGGATGTTCGGGATAGACGCGAACAATCAAACCCACCGCATTGGATTTATTCTGGTGCCTGATTTCTCAATGATTGGCTTTACCTCTGCCGTTGAACCCTTACGCTTAGCCAATCGGGTCACAGAGCAAACTTTATATAGTGGCATGAGCTTTTCATTAGATGGCGAACCAGTTACCGCATCGAACGGTGTCACCGTTATGGTCGATGGTGATTTAAACGATGCATTGAAGCTACATGCCGTGTTTGTATGTTCAGGGCTGGAAGTTCACAAATACTGCGATAAAGCCTTATTAAGCCGCTTGCGTCATATGGCGTCCCATGGAACGGGTTTGGGTGGTATTTGCACTGCATCGCACATTTTGGCAAAAGCCGGCTTGCTTGATAATCATACATGCACCATTCATTGGGAAAACCTGACGGCGATGTCTGAAGAGTTTCCCGATTTAGAAATTACCTCAGAATTGTTTGAAATCGACCGCAATCGCTATACCTGCGCGGGTGGTACGGCTGCCCTGGATATGATACTCAATTGGATTTCTATCCAGCAAGGGGCCAATGTGGCGGCTGATGTGGCGGATGAAATGCTTCATCATCGGATCAGAGACGGGCACGAGTCGCAACGGATGGAACTCAGAACCCGCCTCGGCGTTGCACACCCTAAGTTATTAGCTGTTGTCGGATTTATGGAAGAGAATTTGGAAGAGCCGTTATCGTGCGCTGAATTAGCCAAACAAGCCGGGCTTTCGACCCGCCAGCTTGAGCGCTTATTTCGAAAATACATGCGCAACGCACCCACCCGTTATTACTTAGAATTGCGCCTAAATAGAGCTCGGTTTTTATTACACCAAACCAGCCTTCCTGTATTGAGCATTGCATTGGCATCAGGCTTTGTTTCAGCTTCGCATTTTTCAAAATGTTACCGTGAGCTTTTTAAGCTAACACCATCGCAAGAGCGCAACGGAACTATTTTGTAGCCTGAATGCTTTTCATAATATTAGGGTACCAAACCCCAAGGGTAATGCCGCGCATGGCAAAAAATATCAAGAATGCCAGCCATAACCCGTGATTTCCTAAAGGGGGGGCAAGAATATACACAAGGACGTAAAACACAGCCATGGAAATTATCATGGCATTGCGCATAGCAACTGTTTTGGTGGCACCTATATAAATACCATCCAACTGAAAGCTCTAAACGGCAATTAAGGGGCCGACAATAAGCCAAGGTAAATAAACCCGAGCCAGTTGGCGCACGTCTTCAACGGAAGTTAAAACATCAATCAACAAAGGCCCAAAAGCATGGAATAAAAGGGCGAGAAAAAAGGCAAATAACAAAGCCAATCGGCTGGAGGCGATAACGGCACTGCGGAAATTTTCTCTATTATTGGCCCCATAGGCTTTACCTGCTAGAGCTTCGGCGGCATTCGCGACTGCGTCTAAGGCGTATGCGCTAAAAATCGTAAATTGAAGCAGGATCGTATTTGACGCTAAAATGATGTCGCTTTGTCGGGCAC
>JAPKAX010000119.1 GCA_028825025.1 Rhodospirillales bacterium
ACCATGCTGGCTATGGCACCTCTGTGTTTCGCGCCGATAAAGGCTTTCATAACTGACTTTTGTGCCGTCTTCGTGGTTGAGTGCACCGCAGATTTGCTGAGGGCTCCACTGATTGTTGCGCAGTAATGTTTCCGCCCGTACGATGAGGCAAGGCGTCATCACACGCGCCACACCCTTCCTTGCTAAGCCTTTTTGCACCGTAAAATGGTGCGCCTGTAAAAACCGATAACCGCGAAAACCCTGTTACGCGCAAGTTCACGGCGGATTGTGCCTTGCTTGACACCGATATCAACGGTAATTCCCGATTGCGTCACCCCTCTTTTATTAAGAGCGTAAATCTGGCATCTCTGGTTTCTTTGGCAAGGCCATGCTCTTTGTCACTTAATTTTCCACAATCAAAACCAACAGCAATCTTTGCTGCTGTTTCTGCTCTGGAATCGGGAGATGGATCCGCCGTAAGTTTGGCGATGTCATCGTTGCTTAGGAATCCAGTCGACATAAAAACCCTCAATATAAAACAATAAGAGATGCACACAGTTTTATGTGCTGCATGAATAATGGTCAATTCTAAAGCCACAAATTGAATAGGGAATATAGAGGGAAAAACGATGCTTGGTAAGCATGTTAGGCACTGTGAACGTAATATTGCCGTGATCTGCAAAGAATGTTATTTAGAGCGGTTATCCAAGCCATATTCACGGGCTGCATCTTCTAACCATGACCATAAATACTCAGCAAAACTACGATGTACGTACAAATCATATGTTGGCTGTTGGATCGAATTTAAACGGTGTAAAGTAATGTGGGCATGGCTTAAATGTGTATTCACAACGCTGCCGGGGCTGAAAGCACTTGGATGTAGGTCAATGGAACACCCTTTTTCAAGAAGATTTTGGGCCTGAGTTCCACTGAGCCGAATAAGGGTTCTGCTTTCGCTCACATTAACAAGGCTGAAGTGTTGGTTTCTAAAAGCTGTGCTGATGGAGCTATTTATGTGTGCCTGATCATCTGAAGGGCCAACAATTAGCCATTCATCTGGACCCATCCATAAAATATGAGAATGCCCAGTTTTATCTACCGACGATGTGCAGGGTGAAATCGGGAGTGGTAATTTTAGCGCCTTTTTGATACCCGCTGTAAAGGCTTGGTTATCGGCGTTTCCGCGCAAAACGAATTGGCTTAAATAAGGGATTTCAGCAAGCACAACACCAGCATCAGGAAGAGCATTACTAGTGGTGGCCCGAGCGGCTAAATGAAGGTGGGCCAGTGGGCTTTGGCGCAAATATGCATCAACCATGAAGACGTGTTCCTTCTGAATCAAAGAAAATGGGAGCTGTGACTTCACAGGTTATAGTCTTCCCATCCATTGGCACATAAACACGATCACCAATTCGCTCTGTGCCATTTGAGATCATTGCCAATGCGAATGACCGCCCTAAATTTGCTGAATAATAACTGGATGTTACGTGCCCGATCATGGGGATTGGGCGATGGTCGCCTTTTTCTGCAACAACTTGTCCGCCTTCTTCTAAAATGTCATTGGGATTAACGGGCAATAATCCAACCAGTTTTTTACGTTCTGTGCGTTGAGAGTCGGGGCGTGTGAACGAACGCCGTCCAATAAAATCTTTTTTCTTCGACAAAATCCAGTCCATACCTAAATCTTGGGGCATCACTGTTCCATCGGTTTCCTGACCAACAATGATATAGCCTTTTTCAGCGCGTAGGACGTGCATGGTTTCTGTTCCGTAAGGCGTAATACCATATTTTTCACCAGCGACCATCAATTGCGTCCATAGCGCCAAGCCATAGCTGGCAGGCACGTTGATTTCGAACGAGCATTCACCGGTAAAACTAATCCGGAAGACGCGCGCTGGAATGCCACCAACGGTTCCTTCCTTCATACCCATGAAGGGGAGTGCATCTGGTGTCAAATCAATGTCATCGGTAAATTCAGATAATAGCGCGCGGGCATTGGGGCCACAAATCGATAGCGTTGCCCACGCTTCCGTGACTGAATTGCAATAGACTTTTAAATCCGGCCATTCCGTTTGCAGCCATTCTTCTAACCAACCAAGTACCGATGCTGCATTGCTGGTTGTGGTCGTCATCAAATAATGGTTTTCGCCCAATCGCGTCGTTACGCCATCATCAAAAATCATGCCGTCTTCTTTGAGCATTAATCCGTACCGGCATTTACCAATAGCCAGTTTTGACCAAGCATTGGTGTAGATTCGGTTTAAAAATTCAGCCGCATCGGGGCCTTGGATGTCGATTTTACCCAACGTTGATGCATCCAATATGCCAACCGCATTGCGTGCAGCTAAGCATTCACGGTTAACAGCATCTTGCATGCTCTCGCCCTGTTTTGGGTAATACCAAGGCCGCTTCCATTGCCCAACGTCTTCCCATTTACACGCTGCTAATTCGTGCCAATGATGCATAGGGGTCATGCGTACGGGATCTGTCAGAACCCCCACATTGCGGCCCGCAAAAGCCCCCAATGTAACGGGTGTATACGGGGGTCTAAACGTTGTGGTGCCAACATCGCCCGGGTTATCAACGCCCAGCGCTTGGGCCAAAACGGCCATGCCCGGAATGTTACCCGTTTTGCCTTGATCTGTCGCCATGCCAAGGGTCGTATAGCGCTTTGTGTGTTCAACGGATGCATACCCTTCGCGTGCGGCCAATTGAACATCCGCTGCGGTCACATCGTGCTGTAGGTCCAAAAAGTGCTTGCCGCGTTCACCAATGGATTTGGTTGATGGTAGTGCCCAAATGAGCCGCAATGGGTGCTCAACGATATGCTCTGCTATCGGGATTTTCCGTCGGCTCGCTTTTTTGAATCCGGCCTTCGAGGCAGCTTCTTTGCCCGCCCGAAAGCCTTCATTTAAGCAGTCGCCCAGAAGAAAATCACCGTTCGCGGCACCTATACATTCTGACGCCTGAAGAGTTTCACTTGCAATAAAAATACCGCGCGCTTGATCAAACTTTGCTTTGCCGCCGGAATGGGAGTGCAAATGGATAACCGGGTTCCAGCCCCCCGATGATGCAACCAGATCACACAGAATTGTTCGGGCGACACCCATAACTCCATCAGCTGCTGCGTTTAACGACATCACCTCTACCGATTTAACACCACGCCCGCCGTTGACCCCGGTAATCGTTGCATTGTCGATAATTTCGATTCCGGCTGCAATGGCTTGAGTTGGAAGCTCTCCATCCGGTACAGGACGGGTATCGATGATTGCTGCAACTTTTACGGCTGCTTCCTTTAAGGCCAAAGCGGTTCGGTATGCGTCGTCGTTATTGGTGAAAATAACTGCTTTATTTCCGGGTTTAACGCCGTAGCGTTGGATATACGTGCGCACCGCACTTGCGAGCATGACACCGGGGCGGTCGTTATCTGAAAAGATCAAGGGGCGCTCTAATGCACCAGTTGCTAAAACGCAGCGTTTGGTTCTGACGTGCCAAAGGCGTTGGCGGGTTTTGTCGCCCCCATCGGTTAATATATCTGTGCGGGTTTCCAATAATCCTGCGTAATTATGGTCATAATAGCCAAACGCAGTCGTTCGTTTTAAAACGGTGACATCTTCCATTGTTGATAGCTCAGCCAACGCGTCTTCAATCCATCTCGAAGCGGATTTGTTGTTAATGGTGTACTGCTCATTTAGTAATTGGCCGCCAAAATCTTTGCTTTCATCAACCAAAATGACACGGGCCCCGGTACGCCCGGCGGCTAATGCGGCTGAAATTCCAGATGCACCCCCACCAACCACCAATACATCGCAATGGACATGCATGTGGTCATATTGATCGGGGTCTGGCTCGACGGGGGATTTACCTAACCCTGCAGCGCGGCGAATTATGTGCTCGTAATATTTCCATCCAGACACTGGCCACATAAATGTTTTGTAATAAAACCCAGCCGGCATCAATCTATGGAACCAGCTATTGATTGACATCAAATCAAAATCAGGGCTGGGCCAGCAATTGATGCTGGTGGCTGATAGCCCCTCGTAAAGTTCGACGCGTGTCGCTTGCTGATTAGCAAGAGTTCGGGCCCCGGTTTCTAATTGGACCAATGCGTTGGCTTCTTCAGTGCCCGCCGCCATAATACCCCGTGGGCGGTGGTATTTAAAACTGCGCCCAACAATGCGGACGCCATTGGCAATTAATGCCGACGCCAAAGTGTCACCCGCATATCCTTGCATGTGATGGCCATTAAAGGTGAAGTTTACGGGCTTGGTACGATCGATATCACCGCCTAGCGCTAAACGATTAGTTTGAGCCATTATTTGACTCCTTTGGGTTTTTTATTAGAAACTGTGGCTGTTTTTTGTTTATTAGCAATTGTGCTAATGGGTGGTTTCTCACCCATTTTATATGCGCCAATAATTTCATTGGTGGCGGTATTTCGGGCTAAATTAAACCAGCGCCGACAGCCTGATTGATGGACCCAACGTTCCAAAAACACACCTTTCGGGTTGGTTCGCATAAATATATATTCAGCCCATTCCTCATCTGTTGATTGATCTGGTTCTAGTGGCCGCTTTATATGTGCTTCACCGCCATGATGAAACTCAGGTTCATCACGCTCGCCACACCAAGGGCAGGGGATTAAAAGCATTTGTTTGTCTCCCCTAATGAGCTACGGCAGCAGCGCCGTGCTCGTCGATCAGCGATCCGCTGGTAAAGCGGTCTAAATTAAAGGGTGCATTCAGCGCGTGCGGCTCATCACGCGCAATGGTGTGGGCGAAAGTCCAGCCCGAAGCGGGCGTTCCTTTAAAGCCACCAGTTCCCCAACCGCCATTAATATATAAACCGTCGACGTGGGTTTTCGATACAATTGGGCTGGCGTCGGGGCACGTATCAACAATGCCGCCCCATTTCCGCATAATTCGCAATCGGCTAAATATCGGAAACAACAAACAAACAGCCGCCAATTGTTCTTCGACTATATGTAAGCTGCCGCGTTGGGTATAGCTGTTGTAACCATCAATCCCAGCACCTAGCACCAGTTCTCCCTTATCA
The DNA here is from genome assembly GCA_028825025.1 of Rhodospirillales bacterium. GTDB lineage: Bacteria > Pseudomonadota > Alphaproteobacteria > Rhodospirillales > Casp-alpha2 > JABMNT01. The sequence continues at coordinate 5,035 of JAPKAX010000119.1, forward strand.
GATTGTGATATGTAACAATGCACAGCGTTGGACATAACAACGGAATTTAAGATCGGTTTTACCGGCTCCGTAACCATGGCTTGCAAAGGGAAGCTGCTAATCGGCAAACGAACATCAGCCATCGCAGCCAATACACTGGAATGACCGGCCGTCACGATGGCAACTTTGGGTGCGTTAATAACGCCGCGTGTGGTATTCACACCGGTTACCCGACCGCCATCGCGTATGATGCCGGTGACTTCACATTGTTGAATTATATCGACGCCACGGGCATCGGCAGCACGGGCATAACCCCATGCAACAGCATCGTGGCGTGCGACACCACCGCGCCGTTGGATCGATGCGCCCAATACGGGGTAGCGAATTGCGGGAGATATATTAATCATCGGGACGATGCTTTTGATTTGTTCGGGTGTTAAAAACTCCGAATCGATGCCGTTCAATTTGATCGCATTGACCCGGCGTTTAAGTTCCCTGATATCGTGCAAATTATGGGCTAAGTTCAAAACACCACGCTGGCTCAGCATGATGTTGTAGTTCAAATCCTGGCTTAATCCTTCATAAAGCTGCAACGATTTTTCATACATGCGGGCACTTTCATCCCACAAATAATTAGACCTGATGATTGTTGTGTTTCGGCCTGTGTTCCCGCCGCCCAGCCAGCCCTTTTCAATAACCGCAACATTGGTAATGCCGTGCTCTTTTGCCAAGTAATAGGCCGTAGCCAATCCATGGCCACCACCGCCAATAATAATGGCATCATAGTTTTTTTTCGGTTCCGGGCTGCGCCATGCCTTTTCCCAATCTTGATGGAAATTTAAAGCGTTTCGCGCCAAGCTGAATATGGAATATTTTTTCACTCGATACATCCTCCTGACGTTCGTTTAACATAGCTAATCGTGTTCCAATGCCAGCGTCAAGGGGGCATGTCTATTCCATCTGCGACGCCCAAATATCTGAGCGCGACGATGTGAATATATGTTGCCCATAAATTGATAATATGACAAAAAAGACTATGACTTATGAAATATCATCACAGTTATTGTAAGAGCAGGTAACAAATGGATCAGCAGGGCGAAATGGCCGTCTTTGTTCGGGTTGTTGAACATGAAAGTTTTTCATCTGCAGCACGGGCTCTGAAATTAACACCGTCGGCGGTTAGTAAGCTCATCGGTCGTTTGGAGGACCGCTTGGGTGCGCGACTTTTAAACCGCACAACGCGGCGGTTGAGCATGACTGAGGAAGGGCATGCGTTTTACCAGCGGTGCGTGCCCATATTATCAGCCATAGATGAAGCTGAAATGGCGGTCACCGAATTACATGCGGAACCGCGAGGTTTATTGAAGGTTAATGCATCTACCGCGTTTGGCCAATTCCACATCCAGCCCTTGATTCCAAAGTTCTTAGAACGCCACCCTGATTTACGCATACAGCTGACGCTTTCAGATAGCTTGGTTAATTTGGTTGAAGAAGAAGTGGATGTTGCAATCCGAATTGCCGATATGCCTGACAGTACTTTGATTGCCAAAAAATTAAGCGCTGTTCACCGAACCGTTGCTGCTGCTCCAAGCTATATTGAAAAATTTGGCATGCCCAAATCACCAGAAGACCTGAAGAACCATAATTGTTTAACGCTAAGTTTCGAGACCAGCTTGAACCAGTGGGAATTTAAAGGCTCTGATGGCCCGCAGCGCATTCGGGTCAGCGGTAGTTTCGAGACCAATAACGCGGCGGCTTTATATGAAGCAGGCTTAGCCGGTCTTGGGTTGTTCCGGGCCGCTAATTTTGTTGTGGGCTCTGACTTTAAAGAAGGGCGGCTGATACCAGTGTTGGAAGATTATGAAATGATCAACCAAGTTAATATTTATGCTGTATATCCACACAGCAAACACCTATCGCCTAAAGTCCGTGCCTTTGTTGATCTAATGACCGTCGCTTTTACTCCAGTCCCATCTTGGGAAATGTAAGTTTTAGCCGCCAGATACACGATATTAATCGGAGATGCTATCTTTCGCTTCATCAGCTAATTTAAAACGGTTTTGGGTGCGGATGCTGAAAAAGAACGAGCTTAAATACAGCGCCATAACAACAGATAACGTCAACCACGGAGCCGTGACTGAGCAAGCTGCAATTCCTGCAACAATAAGCATTGTTGGCATAATCCAATTGCGGCTGATTTTTAATTTTTTAAATGAATACGTTGGAACTGAGCTGACAAGTAAAGCGCCAACAGCAAACAGAAACCCCGACACGACCCAAGGGTTGCGTAATATTTCTGCATCAACTTGAAACGATAAAATCATTGGTATTAAGACCAACCCGGCTCCTGCAGGGGCAGGGACACCTGAAAAGAAGTGGGCTTTCCATGCGGGTGCATCATCGTCATCGGTGGCAACGTTAAAGCGCGCCAACCGAAGGCCACAGCACATGGTGAACAACATAACGAGTATCCAGCCGGGCCGGCCCGCGTCCTGCATTGCCCATAAATAAAGGATCAACGCTGGGGCGACACCAAAGCAAACAAAATCGGAGAGCGAATCAAGTTCGGCCCCAAATTTGCTAGCACCTTTTAACAACCGCGCAACGCGGCCATCTATGGTGTCCAAAATTGCAGCAACAACTAAGGAAAGAACCGCATGTTCCCATTGATTCAGTAGTGCAAAACGGATCGATGTTAGCCCAGCTGACAGGGCCAGCAAGGTTACTATATTTGGAATCATCCGGTTAAAGGGAAGTTCTTTAATCCGTTGAGTTCGTTTTTTCTTTGGCTCGTCTGCAGTAGTCATTATTAATCTATTAGCCTTTATCGAATTTCGCCTATACGGGCGCTTTCGTTAGATTTAAGATCTGCTAACACGGTTTCAGCAGCGAGTGTTGTTTGACCTACTGATACTAATGATTCTACGCCATCAGGCAGATAAACATCAACGCGGCTGCCAAATCGGATTATACCAAACCGTTGGCCCGCCCTAAGTGTATCGCCTTCACTGACTTGGCACAAAATACGCCGAGCAATCAATCCTGCAATTTGCACAAAGCCAATCTCAGTCCCATCTTCACCGGTTACCTTTAAGCTCATACGCTCGTTATCGATACTGGCTTTATCAAGGGATGCATTGAGGAATTTACCAGGGCGGTAGCCCTTTGCTGTGATTTTTCCGGTAATTGGAACTCGGTTCACATGAACATTAAAGACATTCATAAACACAGCAATGCGAAGCCTAGGGGCATCGCCCAGCTCTAATTCTGCTGGTGGCACAGCACGGACAACGGATTGCACAACGCCATCTGCAGGACAAATAACCAACCCTTCGCGTGTCGGTGTTATTCGTTCGGGATCGCGAAAAAAGTAAACGCACCATAGGGTTAGCACGCAGCCAACCAAGCCAGCAGAGAAATGCCAATACCAAAGGCTTACAGCGATAAGCGCGAAAATTGCAATAAATGGCCAACCGGCACGGTTAATAGGAACTAATACGTCTTTAATCATTGGTGTGTACACTCATTCTTTATTGAATACTCTAAATGCTTTGTCCCACATTCCACTAGACTTGTCGATATCAAGTCGCGCGCACGGTTGAAATCATTGATAATGCCTACCTTGGCATTTTTCGCGTGCTAAATTGAAAGTCAATTCGTTTAGGAGCTTAACCGTTTAAAATTCAGCCGCTAAAAAACAAAATCGTTTATTGATACGATGCCAAGTGTTGGTGATGGACCCCTTGTGCGGGTGCAAACTGTTGAACTTTTAGGTAAAAACAGCAGTGAATTTGAGTTTTCGTTTGAATAGCTAGGGCTTCTATTTGCTGTTAAAGCATCATCCGAAGGTCAAAAGAGTATATGAGAGTTCATGCACACTTAGGTAATATGCAATATTCTTTCGAAGGATCAGCCCGGCGGAATAATGCTCTTAAAGTCCTTGATGTTGCGATCCTGCATTTAGATAGACGAATAATATTTAAACCACATAGGCGTATTATGCTTCTCAAAGACTATGTTTTCAACAAGCCGTTGACGCCGGTTTTGATGCTAACAAAAATATTTACGTTGCTGATTCAAGCCAAACGATTTTTAGAAATTATGGCAGGTGTTATCAGACCACCAATGGTCCACAAAGCCAGCGGCCTAATACGACCTGAGGCTTCAGCGAAGCCGTCCTCTTATTACTGGATAGTTACTCTAAAACCTAACTTAGTTATTATTAGAGGGCAAGGCAAAGACCTGACCTGGAAAAATCATGTCAGGGTTTTTGATCTGGTCCATATTGGCTTCATAGATCGTGGTGAAATTAAAGCCGCTTCCATATGTTTTTCGCGCTATGCGCCATAAGCTGTTTCCGGGTTGGACAATAATAAACGGTTCAGATGGCATTTCTTCCATTGGTTCTGCCCGCGAAAATGGCATTGATATGCGCGATGTAACTTTTCCATTTACATCAATTTGATCGGCACGCAGCGTATATAGGCCAGGGGTAACTTTATTGTCAGGGCGCATCCGCCAATCGCCACTTTGATCAACATTAGATTTTCCCGTAATGGCATTGTTCAAATAAACAAAAACCGTCGTTCCTGACTTGGCCCTGCCACTAATCATTAACCTGCCATTTTCGTCATAATCAACCGTATCGACGTTTAAAATGGTTGTGCCTGCATCGCCTGCTGGTTTTTGCAAAACCGTACTGGGGCCGCCTTTTTTTGGGAATCTTAAAACAATAGCTTGAGAAGGTTTATTGGTCTTTCGTCCGGCAATATCTTTGTGTGGTTCTGGTACAACCAAAACAACAACATCGCCAGAGGCGACAGGCTTTTTACCGTCAACATGCATTTCAAGCCCCAATTGACGGCTTCCAGGAGTGAAAGGTTTTTCTGGAACAAAGACCCATTCGCCATTAGTGTCGGCGTATGATTGTCCAACAACTTGTCCATTGTCGATAATTACTACTTTGCTGTTTGGTTTCGCCCGACCCGCGATTACAGCATTGCCATCCGGTGTTATGCGAACAACATCAAAACTGGGTAATATTTGTTTATCCGATTGGATAACGGGGGTTGTAGTTGGCTCGATCGGGGTGGGCGTCTGGGCTTTTAATTGAGCCGCTGGTGGCTCTGCTTTAACCTCAGATGCTTTTGGGTACTGCGGGTCTGCATGTATTGCGTCTGTATTGTCATCCCAAAGG
>JAPKAX010000366.1 GCA_028825025.1 Rhodospirillales bacterium
AAGCACATATTGTCTGTAGACATATTTGCCGATGGTGATGAAGCGGGTAAAGATGTGGCTATAGATGCCGCCCGTAGGCTTTCAATAGAGGGCCGCACAGTGCGTATAATTACCGCCCCTGATGGGCAGGACTTTAACGACCTCTTATGCGCAGATACAAATGCGAATGATGATCCCACACGCAGTCCCGAACACCTATTAATCAATTAATAGATGATGCGGCAGTGCTTAATTGTCCCCTAGATGATTTACTGGAAAGACATGAAGAAAATAAAGGCGCGGCGTTCGAACCGGATGTTTTGGACAGTTTAAACTATCTAAAAACGAACGATTTTCCTAAATTTGAGAATTTAAGAACCAAAATAAAGAAGTCTGGATGCCGGGTGGGCGAATTAGATCGTCGAATGAAAACGCGCGATCCATCGGCTTCCGATAATGAAACGGATATTGATAAGGTTGTTGCGTGCGCATCAGATGCCGAACTTTTTTCTGACAATAATAAGCGGGCATATGCGAACTACATAGTAAAGGACGCAAAACATACTGCACCTTTAGGATCACGGGCGTTCCAACTTTGGTTGACGCAGAAATTCTTGGGCGAAAATGGTTCGGCTCCTAGACCAGAAACCTTGCGCGCAGCAATTAATACGCTTGAAGCGAAAGCCCTATTCGGGGGCAAAAAAATGCCCGTCTATTACAGACTGGGAATGCAAGAAGATGCAATTCAGTTGGACCTTGGCAACGATGCGACAAAAATAATCGAAATTAACAAAACTGAATGGCTACCCACAAAGGGGACGCAATCTAATTTTCTTCGGCCCGACGGCATGCATGATCTACCTATGCCCGTTGAGGGCGGAACAATTGACGCGTTGAGACTTTTTTTAAACACATCAAGCAACGAAGACTTCGTACTTGTTGTGGCGTGGCTGTTAGCAGCGTTGAGGCCAACTGGACCCTACCCAGTTCTTGCTCTGACCGGTGAACAGGGTAGTGCTAAATCAACAACCGCGAAAGTTCTGCGATCGCTGGTCGACCCCTTTCATGGCAACTCACGATCGCTACCTGACAATGAACGGGATTTGTTCATTGCAGCCAATAGCTCACACGTCATGAGCTTTGACAATATATCATTCTTGCCCAAATCCATGTCCGATGCCCTATGCAGGTTGGCGACGGGAGGCGGCTTTTCAACCCGCAAGCTTTATTCTGATGATGAGGAACAAATATTCAACTCAGTAAAGCCCATCATACTGAACGGAATTGGGAATTATATCACTCGACCAGACCTCGCTGACCGATCCATATCGGTCAAACTAAAAACTATAAAAAGTTCTGATCGTCTCAGCGAACAAAAGTTTTGGGAGGATTTTGAAAACGCCTATCCTAAAATTTTGGGCGCTTTACTTACTGCGGTATCGCATGGTTTGCAGAATGCTGATAAAATCAGCCCCAATGCGTTGCCCAGAATGGCGGATTTTTCTAAATGGGTGATGGCTTGCGAGACCGCGTTTTGGGAACGAGGAACCTTTGAACATGCTTATGCGTTGAATGCTGAAAACCAACTTGATGATCTGATAGATGCTGACCCACTAGCCATAGTTATTCTGGGGTTTATGGACGGGCGGACACTTTGGACAGGTACTTCTTCCAATCTATCAGCTGAAATAAAGTTATATGCTGAAACCACTGATCAAACACAAATGGTATTGCCTGTTAGTCCAGATGCTTTGGGAAAACATATTGAAAGAATTAAACCAATATTGAGACAAAAAGGAATTAACATAAGCAGAGTTAGATCTAACGATAAGAATAGGACGAGACTGATTAGTATTGAGGGATGTGTATTTTGAAAGTGTAAAAGGAGGGATAATATAAGTGTCCGAAGTGTCCAAGGTACCCTAGACTGCTTTGACAATAGCAGCCGTCGGGTTTTCATAACGACCGCACCCCCCTTTTTATGACAAAGTCAAACGGCCACCTTTGCACCCAGCTTCACACGTACGGTAACCGTTTAGAATGTGAGCCTTGTATATTTCCAACCACCGTGACCTTATCTGACGAAGATTACG
>JAPKAX010000367.1 GCA_028825025.1 Rhodospirillales bacterium
GATGATTATAGGTATATTTGTATTAGCTTCTTGCGGAGCGTATAGCGCGCATCGTTTACAACGGTTTGAGCGTAGATTGTAGCTTATGTAGAGTTTCAAAGCTACGGCCCGAATCAACATCGTTAACTCGCCCAAAATCGTGATCCCGTGCAGCGGGACGGGGGACCCATTGATTTTTGTATCCAAGCAAAACTATCTCCCTAAACAATTTTACAATCCAAATGCTAAAGAGCCGTGGTCTGATACCCAGGACCCTTGAATGGGTGCCAGTTTTACCGCGATCTTAAAAAACAGCCATAAGCATCAACGCGGCGCCTGATCAAGCGCCGTTTTTTGCTTCGCTCTGGGTTTTCTGTGTGTTATCCTTAGCCTCTTGAAAGCTTGTTTACCGCAAATGGTAAATATTTATTTAATTAATTGGTAATATTTTTTTACTTTTATCAAAAATTACTTACGCCTATATTAATGTCATAATGCGAAATAACCGACGTAAAAGATATGGAGTTCTCATGGTAGCTTTAAAACCAAACGATTATAAGCTGATTCTAGCTAAACCTTTCTCACCAAACATGGGTGCAGAAATATATGGCGTCGACCTAAGCCAGATCATTCCTGATAATCAATTTGCAGAGATCAAAAACGCGTTTCTAAAGTACCAAGTTCTGTTTTTCAAAGAACAAAAAGAAATACCGCCAGAGCGACATGTGGCGTTCGGCAAACGTTTCGGGCCTTTGCATTCGCACCCAGCAGCACCAACCATGGCTGGTCATCCTGAAGTTTTTGAAATCCATGCGACTAAAGACTCAAAAATTGCCAACGGAGAATTTTGGCATTCTGATGTATCTTGTGATGAGACCCCTCCACTGGGCACGATGCTTCAAATCCATATCGCACCGCCATGCGGTGGCGATACAATGTTCAACGATATGTATGCAGCTTACGACGATTTATCTGATCCAATCAAAGACATGATCAGCGGTTTGTCTGCGCTTCACAGCTCGGAGCACATTTACAAAGGTAGATATAGTGATCGTGGGAAAAAGGATGCCGATATCGATTGTCCAGAGGCAGTTCATCCAATTGTGCGGACCCATCCCGGCACAGGTAAAAAATCACTTTTTGTGAACCGCACTTTTACCACCAAAATATTAGGATTGGCTGACACAGAAAGTGAAGCAATTCTTGCGATGCTGCTAGAACACGCGGAACATATTAAGTATCAAATACGCTTCCGCTGGACGCTCAATGATATGGCATTCTGGGATAATCGTTGCTGTATGCACCGCGCGATATGGGATTATTGGCCAGAGGAGCGCAAAGGAAGGCGCGTAACGGTAAAAGGCGACAGGCCCAAATAACAATTTGCTGGCGGAGAGTTTTGGGAGTTTAGTAACTAAATTAACTAAGATGACGTTTCTTGCATGTGGAAATTAAAGGTAATCAGAAACTCCAACCTGAACAGCCCCTAGATTTGTAGACAGCTTGCTTGGTAATTTTGGTAGCAAGGAGACAGTGCCGTCAGCAATTAGATTTACAGATGAGTTCAAGTGTGATGCGATCGCACAAGTGGCGGACTGCGGATAAGCGGCTATGGAAATAACTAATCGTTTAGGGATTAGCATGAAGCCGCTTTACACGTGGAAGACGCAGTTTTCTAAGCCACGGAACAAGCCGCACAGATCAGACGGTTGAAAACCGAGCTACCCCTGTGTCTGAAGAGCTTAGTATATTAAACAATTCTTTTAAAAACAAAGTAGTGCGTGGCTCAAATTGAAACCCTCATTCATGAGGGTTCTCTACACGGGGCCAAATCTTCCGTAGTAAATTAATATATGCATTGGTTTCGGGGTGACTAGGATATGGTCCGTCAACTGCTACATGGCCGATATCACAGGATATCTGCAAGAATGCATCGTGGAAGTGATTTATAGATTTGTCCATTATACTCCGAGTTCTTGGATATTCGAAGAATTGGTTGAAGTTTTTACCACGATGGATTCAGTCTTGTTGATGATCCGTCCAAATTTTTTATCCGCCGCTAACCG
>JAPKAX010000368.1 GCA_028825025.1 Rhodospirillales bacterium
GAAGATATCTGCGCCATATGATCGCCATTAGATCAGGAGTTATCGGGCGTGGCAACAAAAGAGATTGTCAATAAATTTTCATCAAATCAATTAGTTTAGAATACATTCAAGCGGACGTCTACATCCAAGGTGGAAATAGCTGCGGAACCCTTTTAGATAAGAATGAAAATGTTGTAGGTATTAGCTATGCAGGTATTTCTTCAGACAAAGAAACATCAATTGGAATAAATCATTTTATCCCAATTATGGATGTTTTGAAAAGCTGAATGTCAGCTTTAAAAGGAGTACACTCCGGCTAACTATAAACCCTAAACGTTAAACCTAAACAGCATAATGTCGCCGTCTTTGACTTGGTAGGTTTTGCCTTCTTGGCGCATTTTACCAGCGTCTTTGACTGCTTGCTCACCACCTAATGAAACAAAATCATCATAGGCGATGGTTTCAGCTTTAATGTAGCCGCGCTCAAAATCTGTGTGGATAACGCCCGCGGCTTGCGGACCCAAGGCACCATCGAATACGGTCCATGCCCGTGTCTCTTTTGGCCCAGATGTAAAGAAAGTGATCAATTTCAATAAGCTATAACCAGCCCGAATAACCCGGTCCAAACCCGCTTCATGTAAGCCCAAAGCTTCTAAAAATTCGGCTTTTTCTTCCGCATCAGCAAGTTGTGATACTTCTTCTTCGATTTTAGCTGAAACCACAACAGAGGTAGCACCTTGTGCAGCGGCCATTTCAGCAACTTTGGCTGATAAAGCATTGCCGTCGGCTGCGGATCCTTCTTCCACATTGCACGCATATAGCACTGGCTTTGACGTTAGCAATTGAAGCATACAGAAGGTTTTTTTGTCATCGTCGCTAACTTCTAATTTCCGTGCGGGAACACCGTCGCGCAATAATTCCAGCGTGCTTTGCACCAACCTTAAAAGCTGTTTGGCTTCTTTGTCATTACCCTTTGCGCGCTTTTCTAGAGCATTCACCCGCTTTTCCAAGCTTTCCATATCGGCTAGCATCAATTCAGTCTCAACCGTCTCGGCATCGCGAATGGGTTCTATATCACCTTCTACGTGAGTAACGTTTTCATCTTCAAAGCACCGTAGTACATGAATAATAGCATCAACTTCACGGATGTTGGCTAAGAACTGGTTTCCCAAACCTTCGCCTTTACTAGCGCCACGAACCAAACCGGCAATATCGACGAATTCGAGTTGGGTTGAAATGATTTTTGCCGACTTTGTAATGTTTGAAATTTTTTCGAGTCGCTCATCAGGGACAGAAACGCGCCCGATGTTGGGCTCAATCGTGCAGAATGGGAAGTTTGCAGCCTCAGCTCCCGCCGTTGCCGTCAACGCATTGAACAGCGTCGATTTTCCGACGTTTGGTAGTCCAACAATTCCACAATTGAAACCCATTATTGCTCTTCCTTCTTATTCTTTGTGTCTTTTTGTGAATCACGCGGTGCCTTTGGTCGTGGCGGATTAAGTGCAAATGAAACCTTGTTCATGAAACCGCTATCTTCGCCTTTAATTAATAAATCAACGTTTTCACCTATCGCTTCGATCATTTTATCAAGCCATTGTTGGTCTGCTTTCGAAAAGTCTTTGAGCACATGGCCCACTACTTTTTCTTTATCACCAGGATGCCCAACACCCAACCGAACGCGCTGAAAACCAGCACCTATATGACTTTGGATTGAACGAATGCCATTGTGCCCAGCGTGTCCGCCACCGGTTTTCATACGAATTTTACCGGCTGCTAAATCCATTTCGTCATGAAATACGATAATGTCTTCAAGCGGTAGTTTATAAAACGCCATGGCGGCTTGAACGGCTTTACCCGACTCGTTCATGTACGTTGTGGGTTTTAGGATCAAAACTTTTTGCCCAGCTATCTTGCCTTCGCAAAGTTGGCCCTGAAACTTTGATCTGAACGGCGCAAACGAATGGCGGTGGACAATATTGTCCACCGCCATAAAACCAATATTGTGACGGTTTTTTGCGTAATCGGATCCAGGATTGCCGAGGCCCACTAATAGACGCACGG
>JAPKAX010000369.1 GCA_028825025.1 Rhodospirillales bacterium
TCACCTTACATATCACCCACCTCCAAATCATCGATAGCATTGACGCACCTTGCCCAACGGATGCCTCTCCACAAACCACAACCGTTACAACAACCGATAAATTACGCAAACATTTCAGCTTAACCCTGCCGTTTTCACCGGGGTACGGGTCGCAAACTTAAATTTGCTTTAAACAGGCTTGCAAACTCAGCCTAATCCGTCATTTTTGTTTGTAACCGTTATAAACGTCAAACCCCGGAGCCGTCATGACCGACCCAAAAGTTCTACAGCTTATTGAAAAGCTTATTTCCTACGATACCACCAGCCGTAACTCTAATCTGGATATCATCAAATTTATTGAAGATTATTTGGCGGGTCACGGCGTTAAAAGCACATTGGTTTATAACGAGGGTGAAGGAAAAGCCAATCTATACGCCACCTTGGGCGATCAAACCAAATCCGGCATAATGCTATCGGGGCATACCGATGTGGTTCCGGTTGATGGTCAAGATTGGGACACGGACCCGTTCAAAGTCATCCAAAAAGATGGCAAGCTATTTGGACGTGGCACATCCGATATGAAAAGCTTTATCGCCCTTGTTTTGGCCTACGTTCCAAAATTCTTGGAGCGAGGGTTAGACACCCCCATTCATTTGGCCTTTTCCTATGACGAGGAAATTGGCTGCATTGGCGTGCGGCGGATGATCGATATGATCAACACTTTACCCGTCAAACCGCGCATGGCGATTGTTGGTGAGCCGACATCCATGGGCGTGATTGTTGGGCATAAGGGCAAGCGGTCATATAAGGCGCATATACGGGGTTTGGAGACCCATTCAAGCTTAGCCCCCCAAGGCGTCAACGCCATTGAATACGCGGCTGAAATGATTGCCCATTTAAAATCCATGGCACGCCGCATTACAGAACACGGCCCCCACGACGAGCTGTATGATGTATCGCACACAACGGTTCATACCGGCGTTATCAATGGCGGCACAGCGCTTAACATCGTACCCAAGGATTGCCATTTTGAGTTTGAATTCCGTTACGTCGGCGACGACGACCCAGATGCCATTGAAGCGGAAATCCGGAAATTCGCGGCCCAAAGCCTAGAGCCTCACATGCGTAAAATCAGCCGCGATACAGGGATTGATATTACCTGTAGCAACGACATGCCGGGCCTCGATTTAAATGCGGATGAGGAAGTGGTGACGTTTGTTAAAGCGCTGGCGGGTAAAAATGATCACTCGAAAGTGGCGTTCGGAACCGAAGCCGGCCTGTTCCACACCCGCGCCGGAGTCCCCACCGTCGTCTGCGGCCCCGGCTCCATAGAACAAGCCCACAAACCCAACGAGTTCATCGAATTGTCTCAATTAGACGAAGCCACCATCTTCATGGATCGCTTGATGGATAAGGTCTGTAAATAGGGGCTAGGCCCAACTTACTTACACCCCCCCCCCCGCTCAAAGGGGTGGGACTATTTCGGAACTTTCGTCTTGGTCTTGTTCGTCATGTTTAAGAGATATTTTAGGTGCCGCCGGTATCCAAGCTCGTAAATTACGGCCAATTTCAGAATAAAAGTCATAGACCATTTTCTCGATTTTTGGATAAATGTTTTAGATCTGGAAAACTTACCGGCCAAATCAATGACCATTGTTATCTCAAGTCGCAAAAATAATATTTTTTCTTTCCTCGTCGCAATCAACGCTGTGGGGGCTTTCTAGTAATACAGTAAGACTAACTTGTTGTGATTGCTGTGCATTCTTATACCATACACAAACATAGATATTATTTCCTTCTGTTTCTTTGAGCTGAGCGAGCAACTGATTCGCTTGAGCCGTATTCGTTTTCCGATCTTGGGTTGCGTTTAAACCCATCGAACAGGAAATAGATCGTTGCAAAAGACTGGCAACAATTTTCACCTTGGAACAACCTCTGATATATCCAAGATACATTTAAATTCGAGTTACGTAACTAATTTTTCCACGTCAAATTTTAAGCGCAATACTGGATCAGTTTGGTGACTATAAGGCATCTTCAAAGGAACAAATACGCTAAGT
>JAPKAX010000370.1 GCA_028825025.1 Rhodospirillales bacterium
GCATCGCCAGTCGGGTGGGTTTATCGATGTGGACAGCGCCCAATAGGACGCTATCAAAGAGCCATTGTATCCGCGGCAACCTCAATGGATTTTTAGCCGTAAAAGCACGACGTGGCGGGTGTTAGTCTCGTTTGCATAAGCCACCCGTGCTCGCGGGTTGATTCAAGATTTTGGGGTGGTAATAAACTCTCTAGCTAGTTAAAAAAGTCTAAAGTCATTTATTTTTATTCTCGCATTACAATTAACTGTTATTTATATCGGAGTCACTGTGTTCCGCTTTTTTGAAAATTTTGTAGATCCTTTTTGTGATTATCCTCAAACCAATACGCCACCAACCAAGCTCTTGCCGTTTTTGCGCCAATATTATCAGCCCTTCTATGGCGCGATGGTCCTGACTTTTGTGGTACCGCTGTTTCTTTGCGGGATTAACTGGGCATGATTTATGCTGTTGGCCGGTTTGTTGACGTGATGCAAAACACGCCGCAGCTCGCGTCCCAGAACCTCACTGTGGCGTTGATTGGCTTGGTGGTATTTTTCATGCTGATCCGTCTAATTCTGTTGTGTTTGATACTATGTTGATACAGCGACCTATCTTTTTGTAAATATTTTAGCACCGGTGTGCTGGCGGATATTCCAGCATTTCATCTAGCAATCTGTTGGGTGGTTTGAAAATAATTTTTTACTGGTCGCATTGCCAACTGTGTGATGCAAACACCCTCTGTGGTTGCGTATGTATTAGGCGCCTTTGTGCTGCTGCCACAGGCATATTTCTGGCTAGTTTAGCCTTTTCTAGTCTGGTTAGGGCTCTACTTTGTTTTGATGCGTTGGACAGTAAAACGTGTGTCTTTGGCGTCAAAGGCGGCGCCCAACGCGTGATCGGCTTTGAACGGACGCGTTATTGATGGGTATACCAACATCTATTCGGTCAAAATATTTGCCCATGAAAAAACCAAGTTCGATTACGTCAAAGACGGCATCGAACCCACCTGCAGAACCATTATTAGCCTGCTGAGGCTAGAAACTAAAATGGAAATAATGCTTTGGCTATTGAATGGTTTTTTGACTGTGGCAGTGATCGGCGGGGCGCTGATTTTGTAGATGCGTGATGATATTGGGTAGGGCCGGTCGTGGCCGCCACCATGCTTTTCAGGAAATTGAGATGATTTATGAGGGTATGGAAACCATTTCGTAGCCGATTAATTGGTTGATTTAGCGGTGGTCAAACCTTTGCGTGTCTCACGCGCCAAGATTGAGACTTGCGATTTACGCATCATTATGGTTGCGACAAAGGCTGGCTTGACCGCATAAACCTGACGATCAAACCGTGGGAAAAAGTTGGTTTGGTTTGGCGCTCAGAGGTGGGTAAATCGACCTTTCTGAAATTACTTTTTCGGTTCTATGATGTGGAATCTGGAAAGATAGGGATTGGTGGGAAAAATATCAGCCATGTCACCCAAGACAGCCTGCGCCGACAAACTGGAATGGTGCAACAAGACAGCAGCCTGCTGCACCGTTTGGTGTGTGACAATATCCGATATAGTTGTCAAAATTCCAGTAATGATGCAATCATGGATGCCGCAAAACAAGTCGCAGGACATGACTTTATTGTCGGTTTAAAGGATCCAGATGGAACGTTGGATACGATTTAAAAGTGGGCGAACGCGGGGTCAAACTGTCAAGCGGCGAGCGCCAGCGCTTCAGGCTTGCGCGGGTAATTTTGAAAGATGCACCTACTTTGCTCTTGGATGAGGCAACCAGTGCCCTAGGTAATCGGATTAAAGCAGAAATTCAGTAGACGCTCTATGGTATGATACAGTGAAAACCGTGATTGCAATTTCGCACGGGCTTTCAACTATTGCTCGGATGGACCTGATCATTGTACTTGGAAAAAAGGGTCTGTTGCGGAAAGCGGCACTCATCGCGAGTTGTTGAAAAGAAACTGTTTATACGCCGGGTTTTGGAACCGACAATCCGGTGGTTGTATAGATATTGAGGCAGATGCATGACACCATCGAATTGGATTGATCATATGGCGC
>JAPKAX010000371.1 GCA_028825025.1 Rhodospirillales bacterium
CAGGTCACGACCTAATGTTGCGTGAATTTCCTTAGCTTCTAGGTTTTCACCTATCACTATGCGATTACATTTTAATCTTAAATAATTAGAAATAAAGCTTATACAAGTACCAGCCTTGGCGACATAACATTCAGATTACCCTTATTGGTTATGCATAAGTGCGCATTCTCATATTGACGGAACCGCCTTCTGGGCTTAGGTTTCGCCGTTCAAATGCCCTATTAGGAAACAGAATTCATGTCCGTCTACAGAGATGCCGCTCTATCTGCTAAAGCTTGGCCCTTTCAAGAAGCCCGCGAATTGTTAAAGCGCATCGGCAAAAAAACACCGAAAAAAGGCTACGTTCTGTTTGAAACCGGCTATGGCCCATCTGGTTTGCCACACATTGGAACCTTTGGTGAAGTTGCCCGGACCTCCATGGTTCGCCATGCCTTCATGCAATTATCTGATATTCCAACCCGTTTATTTGCTTTTTCAGACGACATGGACGGGCTTCGCAAAGTCCCTGATAATGTGCCGAACAAAGAAATGTTGACGGAACACTTGGGCAAATCTTTGTCCAACATTCCCGACCCATATGGAACCCATGACAGCTTTGGTGCGCATAATAACGCTCGCCTGCAAGCGTTTTTAGATGATTTTGGTTTTGAGTATGAATTTAAAAGCTCCACCGAGATTTATAAAAGCGGAGATTTTGACAAAACTCTTTTAGAAGTTTTACAGAATTACGAAGCCGTTATTAACATCACCCTGCCCACACTGGGTGAAGAGCGCCGCGCTACATACAGTCCATTTTTACCCGTTTGCAAAAAGACTGGTCAGGTTTTGCAGGTCGCGATTAAAGAACGGAAAGTTGAAGCCGGAACCATTGTTTATGAAAACGTTGACGGTAGCTTGGTTGAAGCTCCGGTCACTGGCGGGCATTGCAAAATGCAATGGAAAGCCGATTGGGCCATGCGCTGGAAAGCCTTGGGCGTTGATTATGAAATGTCAGGCAAAGACTTGATCGATAGCGTCAAACAATCCAGCGCCATTTGCCGGGCCATTGGCGGTAAACCACCAGTTGGTTTTACCTATGAATTGTTCCTAGACGACAACGGTGAAAAAATTTCTAAATCGCGGGGCAACGGCCTAAGCGTTGAAGAATGGCTGAGCTATGCATCCCCCGAAAGCCTATCTCTGTTCATGTACCAAAAGCCAAAAACAGCAAAACGCCTGTTTTTTGATGTGATTCCTCGAAATATCGACGACTATTTGAGCCATTTGAACGGTTATGGCGACTTGGAAGATGCCAAAAAAATTGAAAATCCAGTTTGGCATATCCATTCCGGCACTCCACCAGAGCCCGAAATTAAAGTCAGCTACAATATTTTGCTGAACTTGGCGAGCGTCTGTAATTCAGAAGATAAATCTGTGTTATGGCACTTCATTTCCCGCTATCGACCAGAAGCAACGCCTGAGACCGCACCTATTCTGGATCGCTTGGTTGGCTACGCCATCAATTATTATCGCGATTTCGTCAAACCCAACAAACAGTTCCGTAAACCCGATGAGCTTGAAGCAAAGGCCATGGAAGCCCTGTTGACGGCATTAGACACCCTGCCTGCTGAGGCCTCCGCCAAAGATATTCAATCCCAAGTCTACGCCATCGGGAAAGAACTACCCTTTGATGATCTAAAAACTTGGTTCAAGGCATTGTACGAAATTTTGTTAGGCCAATCCCAAGGCCCCCGCATGGGATCATTCATTGCCTTGTACGGCATTGAAGAAACCAAAATGTTGATAAGTCGCGCCCTTAAAGGCGAAGACTTGAGCTAATGCCTCATTCCACATGCCAAACGCCGTTGGGGTGGAAGGCGGCGAAGGCGAAGGCGAAGGGTGTGTCGTGAACGGCATCGGCCCAACCTTCCGGTGAGTTGGATTGAACCCGAACGTTGCCAATATCGCGGCCAAAGGGAATCCAGCGGGTATCATGGATTGAATTCATGCCCGAAGACCAACTAATGACCAAATCCGGGGTCTCAAT
>JAPKAX010000372.1 GCA_028825025.1 Rhodospirillales bacterium
TGCGTCCCATCACAAAACCCAATACCATAACAGAAAACACGGGCAAAATATCATGTGTTAGTATTTCAAACATTTTTTTGATCCTAGACTTTCAGCAGTATTCTAATTCTTCTTCAAGAAACTAATGTGCACTTACCAAACGTATGTTGTCCAAATGAACTTGGAACTGTTGAGTATTACACTCAGGGTCAGTACCCAGTTATGCTAAAGCGGTTTTGTCAGGTAAACTTCGGTACCTCGATATTTCCCGCCCAACTCGTGTCAAACATTACTAACCAAAAATATTTTGGCGCATTCTCGCCCTATCCATAAGTCTAGAAACTTAATTTCCTTGGCGGTAAGCCTCAGGCCCAACTTGGTGCGGCGCCAGACTACGTCTTCTGCACACCTTGCATATTCTTTTTTAATTTGCCACATCACTTCTTTGGCGGTCAAAGTAGCTCCAAAATTTTGACCTAAGTCCTCTTGATCCCTCGCGTCACCAAGAAGCTCAAAGGCGTCAGTCCCATAGGCTTTGATCATGCGTGTGGCCCATTGGGCGGTTAAGAACGGATATTTAGTTTGCAGCTGCTTTGTTATTGCAGCGGCCCCGTCGACTGGAAAATTTCCGCCTGGCAATGCAATTCCTGCAGTCCATTGTTTGGCCATACCTGGAAAAAACTTAGCTATTTTTTCGAGCGCAGATTCTGCAAGTTTTCGGTAAGTTGTAATTTTTCCACCAAATACATTTAGCAAGGGCGCGCCAGTTGATGTATCCAATTTCAGAACATAGTCTCGGGTGGCTGCTGTTGCCGAGCTGGAACCATCATTATAGAGGGGACGAACACCAGAATAAGTCCTAACAATATGCTTGGTTGTGATTGTAGTTTTTAAATATTTTGAAGCAAATTGAACTAAGTATTCTTGTTCCTCTGGTGTACAAATTGGCTTGGTATTTACATCGACATGATCAACATCTGTTGTGCCAATTAGGGTAAAATCGGTTTCATATGGGATTATGAATATGATCCGACCGTCTTCACCTTGAAAAAGGTAGCATTTATCATGGTCGTAAAGTTTGTGCGTCACAATGTGACTACCACGCACCAAACGGACACCTTCCGTAGCGTTGATCCGAACTGTCTTTCGAATTATGCTCTCAACCCATGGGCCGCCCGCATTGACCAATAGCCGCGCTCGGACCATTCGGCGCTCTGTGCTTTTTGTATTCTCCAGCATCACATGCCAGACACCATCAACTTGATCGGCCGATAAGACTTTGGTTTGCACATTGATGCGCGCACCTCGGGCTTCAGCGTCACGCGCATTTAAAATAACTAGCCGGCTGTCTTCTATCCAGCAATCTGAATATTCGTATGCTTTTTCAAAGCGGTCTTGGAGCGGCGCACCTTGTTGCGTTCCGTAAAGGTTTAAGGCTGTTGTTCCTTTTAAAAATCTACGGCTGCCAAGATAATCGTACAAAAATAAACCAAATCTGACAAGCCAACTGGGGCGTCGGCCCTTCATCCAAGGCATCAAAATATTTAACAATTTAGTTGTTGGCGTATTGCTTTCAAACCGCATGTCTTTGTGGTATGGAAGCACAAATCGAATTGGCCAAGAAATATGTGGCATGGCTTTCAAAAGTGTTTCGCGTTCAACCAAGGATTCACGTACAAGGCGAATTTTCCAGTATTCAAGATAACGCAAACCACCGTGAAATAATTTTGTCGACGCAGATGACGTTGCTGATGCCAAGTCGTTCATCTCAGAAAGTTCAACACTCAAGCCACGCCCAGCGGCATCACGCGCTATGCCACAGCCATTGATGCCTCCACCAATAATAAAAACGTCGATAACATCATGTTTGCTGCCCTCGTCCAAAATGTGTCCTCAAAACTGTCTATCTAGATTTTTTTGTACTTAGTATTTGCATTAGATCTATTCGTCTAACCGTTTTATTCCCAAAGGCTTTTGTATTAGAGCTATAATCGCTCCAAACAACAATAATGTGGCTGCAACCAAAAGGCTGGTCCCTATATTTT
>JAPKAX010000120.1 GCA_028825025.1 Rhodospirillales bacterium
CAATTCATCGGTAAATGTAGGCTTGGTCACTGAGGTGGTCCAACATCCTTGAACAGTTTTGCAGCACTATTACGGTTTACTTTCATTCATCCTCTTTTCTGATCTAGGTTCCCAATACTCGGCGGCTTGCGGCGAGGTTGTTCATTTACACCTTCTATGTTAATTTGGAAGATGGCATAAAAACTACAGGCAGCCCTCCCTTTACAGGCAATAAAATAATGATGAATGAATACCCGGCCCGAACAGAAGACCAGGCGACGCTGGAAAATTGGCGCTCTGGCCCCTTCAATAAGTGGGCCTTCCAGCATGTACGCGAAGTCGTTGCGTCAGCCGACATCGCCAATGCGCCGGACCAGGTGCAGGTGCTTGAAAAATCGGATCGAAATTTACAGGGCCTGGTAATTCCTGCAAATGACCGCAATATTGATTTGAATTCGTTCCTTGAGCAAACTAGTTCTGATGGATTTGTTGTCCTGCATAAGGGCTGCATTGTCACCGAGCAATATGCCAACGGCATGACAGCAACCACACCTCATATCCTGATGTCTGTGTCCAAATCCATGCTGGGGTTGCTGGCAGGTATTCTGGTGGAACAGAGGCGGCTAAAAACAGAGGCTCTGGTATCTGAATATTTACCAGAACTTGGCAACACGGCTTATAAAGATGCTACGGTACGAAACTTATTGGATATGCGGGCTGGGATCGAATTTAACGAGGACTACCTGCTCACCAGCGGCCTGCTTATCGAATACCGAAAGGCCACTGGCTGGAATCCCTTGGGGCCTGGCGAGACAGCCTCGGACCTGCGCACTTTTTTTGAAGAACTGACCCACAGTGACGGCCCTCATAACGGGCGCTTTCATTATGTTTCCCCGAACACTGACTTGATGGCATGGATCATCGAGCGCGCCACTGGCCAGCGTTACGCCGATTTGATGTCTGAATTACTGTGGCAGCCAATGGGGGCTGAGCGCAGCGCTTATATCACGGTTGATCGTCTGGGCGCTGCTAGGGCAGCAGGCGGCATGTGCGTTACCACGCGAGATCTCGCCCGTGTCGGCCAACTGATGGTCAATGACGGACGCCGCGGCGACAATCAGATTGTGCCAACGGCCTGGATTGATGACATCCAGAATGGCGGCGACGCTGAAGCCTGGCAGGTTGGCGATTTTGTTGAGCATTTTCCCGGCCTGCCCTTTCGCTACCGGAGTAAATGGTACGTGCTGGAATTGGGCGCTCCGATCTTAATGTGCCTCGGCATTCACGGACAGTACCTATTTGTTGACAGGGCCAATGATATTGTCATCGCCAAACATTCCTCCTGCGCCATCCCTCTCGAAGACGAAGACGCCAATTTGAATATTCGCGCCGCTATCGCAATTCGGGATTATCTGGTCTGAGGTTGTAGGTGCCGTAATTCCAGAACTAGCCGGGTGACCGCAAACTGGGTAAGCTTCTGGACGTCTGCTATACCCTCATTGAGACAGTTAAACTTAATGGTGTTGATCATCAAGGACGGCTTACTTACGTTCTCGGCAGAATTGTGGGACACTTCAAACATCTCGTTTGGGGGCAGAACAGAAGTGAAGTATCGTCATAGAAAGTAGTCGATTTTTGCCTTGAGTGGACATTCTAATGAATTCTGTTGTGGGATTTTATTATATTTCCCTTTTAAATCCCAAAATATGTTGTGCGCCAAAAAAATATGTGGCTATAATTTCGTGGTATACCAAATGCCACGGCTGATATACTCGGTTTGCAATGCAAAATATTGTGGAATATTGTATAATTGAACGTGCCTCGTAAAACGCAAAAATACAAAATAGCGGCGGGGTTGGCACATAACTAAAATGGGAGACTATTATGAAGAAGATAGGCGTATCGTTATTAAGCTTGGGCGTCGCGATTGGCGTTGGGCTTGGAAGTGTTGCTGTTATTGATTCTGCTCACGCAGGTTGGACACCTAGAAAACCCATAGAATTTGTGATTATGGCAGGCAAGGGTGGGGGAGCTGATAAGCTTGCGCGCTTTATCCAAAGCATTATTGAAAAGCATAAAATTTCACCAAAGCCGTTTATCCCAATTAATAAAGGCGGCGGGTCTGGTGCTGAAGCTTTAAGCTATTTGAAAAGTCATTCTGGAGATTCTTATGTCGTTATGGCGACTTTGAATAGTCTTTACACCACACCACTACGTCAGCCCGGTTTGGGGATAAATATTGCAAATTTCACGCCGATCACTCGGATGGCGGAAGATACATTCCAGCTTTGGGTCAACTCTGACACCAACATTAACTCGGTTGAAGATTATGTTGCTGCTGTGAAAAAAGCAGGTCCTAAAGCTTGGAAAATGGGTGGAACCGGTAAAGGTGCCGAAGATTCGTTAGTAACAGCAATGTTGTCGAAAAAGTTTGGCATCAAAATGACCTACATTCCTTATAAAGGCGGTGGAAAGGTTGCCAAGGAGCTGATTGGTAATCACATTAATTCAACCGTAAACAACCCATCCGAACAACTTGGTTTTTGGGATGCAGGTAAATCACGCCCAATAGCAAGTTTTACACCAAAGGGTAAGATGTCAGGTAAATTTGCCAAAATCCCAACTTTTGCAGAACTCGGACATGGTGACGATATGGTCTATTACATGCAACGCTCTATAATTGCGCCAAACGGTATCAGTGCCGATGTTAAAGCGTTCTATGTCGATGTCTTCGATAAGGTCTATAAGACCAAAGAATGGCAGGACTATATGGCGAAAAAAGGTTTGCTTCCTGGTTGGTTAACCGGGAAAGCTCTGACTAGCTATTTTGTTGCTGAGCAAGCTAAGCATGCGGAGCTTTTAAAAGCTTCGGGTGAAATGAAGTAACACTGATATATCATCAGTAAAAAACAGCAATTAAGTAATGCGGAGGAGACGGCCATGCGCAAGGCTGAACTAGTGATGGCTTTATGTTTGGCGGCCTTCTCCGCCTACTTGATGCTTAAAAGTGCAGAACTTCCTATTGGATGGATACCAGACGAAGGACCCGGCGGCGGAGCGTTTCCTTTCTGGCTTGCTGCGGGCATGTTTGTCTGCTGTATGTCTGTTGTCTACCGGTGGTTTCGTCGAACAAGCCCAATATCCCAATCGACAGAACCTTACATGGATAAAAATACCCAACGAATGTTTATTACGATTGCCGGATCACTGACGGTGATGATCGGGGCTATCCATTTTATCGGCGTGTATTTTTCTTTGCCTTTGTTCCTTATGTTTTATCTTCGTTTTTTAGGCCGTCACTCATGGCCGTTAGTTGCAGGTGTTGCGATTGCAACACCAATCGTCACCTTTTTCTTCTTTGAAATTGCCTTGTTGAAAACACTGCCGAAGGGTTTCACTGAACCCTTGTTTTACCCGCTATACGACATGTTCCTCTAGTTCGGATCAGCGAATAAACGCAACGTGCATATTATCATACAAGCAAAACGGATTGAGACTTAAATGGAAATAATAAACCTATTGATCGGCGGATTTGCGGTGGCTTTCGAGCCACTTAATCTAGGCCTTATTATCTTCGGCTGCACGGTTGGACTGTTCATTGGAGCCATGCCGGGGCTGGGTTCTGTAAATGGTGTGGCTATTTTGCTGCCCATGACTTTCTTGGTTCCGCCAACATCTGCGGTTATTTTCTTAGCAGCTATCTATTACGGCGCAATGTATGGCGGAGCCATCAGTTCTATTATGTTGGGTATTCCTGGGGCTTCGACGGCGGTTGCAACTACGTTTGATGGACGACCAATGGCGCTCAAAGGCGAAGCAGACAAAGCCTTGATCGCTGCCGCAGTTGCTTCATTTGTTGGCGGCTCCATTTCAGTCGTATTATTTACGGCCTTTGCGCCTCCTTTGGCAGAAGTTGCTCTTGCTTTTGGGCCACCTGAAGAATTTTCATTGATGATGTTGGCTTTTGCAACGTTCATTGGCCTCGGCGGCGATGATATTCCAAAAACCTTCTTCTCTATCTTTATAGGTTTGGCACTAAGTGCGGTTGGTCTCGATATAGTCAGCGGCGAACCACGCTTGATTTTTTTTGATATTCCGGGCTTCTTCCACGGCATTAACTTCCTTGTTCTTGCTATTGGTATTTATGGAATTGGCGAAATGCTTTGGACGGTTGAAGTGTCCAAAGGTAACGTTCAAATGTCAAAAGCTACAGTAACCGTTGAACGCACGTTCGATGCGTTGCGTAAAGTTTTAGGGACATGGAAAACCATGTTCATGGGATCCTTCCTTGGTTTCTTTGTCGGCATTCTTCCTGCCGCTGGAGCAACGCCGGGTGCTTTAATGGCATATGGCATTGCCAAATCGACAGCAAAAGACCCTGATAGCTTCGGTAAAGGAAATATTGCCGGAGTTGTTGCACCAGAATCAGCCAACAATGCAGCGTCTACAGGTTCCATGTTGCCAATGTTAACTTTGGGTATTCCGGGGTCGCCAACGACCGCCATCTTGTTAGGTGGCATGGTTATTTGGGGGCTTGAACCGGGGCCACTTTTGTTTGTTGAGCACGAAGAATTTGTTTGGGGGCTTATTGCCAGCCTTTACGCAGCAAACTTTTTTGCCCTGCTGATTAATATAGCCTTTATTCCGGCCTTCATCATGGTTTTGAAGATGCCATTTACCATTTTGGCTCCGATTATCTTTTGCTTATGTGTGGTTGGTGGCTATGTGCCAACGCAAGATATGCACGATGTTTGGCTGATGTTAGGGTTTGGAATTGTTGGATATTTGATGCGGAAACTGAATTACCCATTGGCTCCAGCCGTATTGGCTATTGTGCTCGGCCCTATTGCGGAGCCAGCCATGCGTCAGTCCTTAATTGGATCACACGGTGACATCTCGACCTTCTTTACGCGACCAATTTCAGGCACGATTATGATTTGCGCAATCGGATTGTTGTTAATGCCTGTGATTAAGATTCTTAAAAATCGAATGCAAGCTGACCGAAAGCCTGAGAAAGGTGTCTGAAGCATACATAACAAAGGTACTCTCAGACGAATGCGAACTCGTATCATTGTGGCGGAAAAATGTCATCTATATGCCCCGTATAAGAAACAATTAATTTATTTGTAGATGTCCGTTCTTGGCACTAAGCGGAAGCACTCAATTCCATCAACTAACTTCCACTCCTGTAGTGCGGGTTCAGTGTATCTCTGCAACATATGCAACCATACGCTCAGCTAGAAAAACCGCAAACGCATTGGTGCTGAACTGAGCCAAATCTGACAACAACAACAGAGAACTTGCGATTTCTGGTCGAGAGCTATCATGAATAGAGCTTCAACGTGTGATACCTTTGACATGATCGCAGTGGGATTGCCGACCGGTGTTGACATAAGTAGGTTGGACATATGAATGTTACCTATACCATTAATTGCTGCGTTTATTTAAGTGCGTTGGCTACCTCGTTTAGACACTTTAAAAAATTGTTGACCTCTTCGCTGGCCAATGTATTTGAGGGAGTCAGAATACTGTAGCTGTGCGTGATATGAGGCGTTAATTTACGTACTCCAACTGCAGTGTTGTTGAGAGTGCGGGCGACGAATGGGTCGAGAAAAGCACAGCCAACGCCAAGATCGACCAATCGCGCAGCTGTCATCATAGAGCTTGTCTCGCAGGTCAGCTGGACATCAATCTTTTGCTTTTTTAAGGCACGCTCAACGCTTTCTTGATAACTTGCAAAGGGATCGAGCGAGATAAACGGCTGTCCGTTAAGATTGGAGAGCGGCATTTCTCGGCCATTTTTGGGTAATAATTCAAGAGGGCCGGCAAAATAGAGATCAAACTCTATCGATTGAACCAAATCGTAGTAAGGGGGGCGTGTTGGTGCAGGGGCGATAATCAAATCAAAGTGACCATGTGGGCCAAGATCCACAAATTCCTGTTGGCTGCGCATAATTATGCCTGGGGATGCTCCAGGGCGTTCAGTTGTATAGTTTGCAACAACAAACGGCATTAGTCCATGAACTATGGCACTTGTCCCTGCAATAACCACTCGGTCTTCGGCCCCTGAGGCGATTGCCAATGCCGCACGAGGAAGGTTTTCAACAACATCCAAAGTACGCCGCGCATGGCGCAAGAATGCAGCCCCTTTTTGGCTAACGGATAAACGACCGCGCACCCGATCAAATAAGGCAAAACCGACCTCTTCCTCCATCGCCGCAATCTGTCGGCTAACACCTGACTGAGTAAGCGCCAATCGGTTTGCAGACTCAGTAACACTTCCCGTTTCAGCAACGGCAACAAACGCTTTAAGCCTTTTGATATTGTTATGTGGCATTACAATGCTCCTATCCTATGAATCTAAATCATGGGGTGATGAGAAAAATGAAATTTACATCATACCTTTTAAAGCGCTAGCATAAAATATGAGGTAATAAAAATTAGATGCGGGCGGCAAAAATGCCCGCGTGACACAAACAGGGAGAACAAACATGCGTATTCTCAAGTATATGGCTTTGGCATTAATGCTGACGCCTTTTGCGGCTACAGCCGGAAACTACCCAGATAAACCAATCACGTTGATCTGTCCTTACTCTGCTGGCGGCGGTGGAGACACAGCGACGCGGATGATCGCCAAGTTGGCTGGCGATATGATGGGTGTGAAAATCAATGTTGAAAATAAAACCGGTGGCGGTGCAACAATTGGCATTGGTGCAGTCTCTAAATCGAAAGCAGACGGGTACACCTTGGGTTTTGTTTCAACAAGCCCGATTACAATCCGCACACACATGATGAAAGCACCATATCACCCCCTAAAAGATTTGACCTATGTGGGTCAATTTGTTGCCAGTAGCCAACCATTAGTCGTCTTAAAGGACAGTCCATATAAATCTTTGGCTGATCTTATTGCGTACGCCAAAGCAAATCCTGGCAAACTACGCTGGTCAACATCTGTACAACGGGGTGGACCCCATGTTGCGGTTGAAGCCATGTTCAAAGCTGAAGGCGCTAAAGCAACGTTCATTCCATTCAAAGGTGGTTCTAAAGTTTTAGCCGCATTGCTTGGTAAAACTATTGATGCCGCCATGATGTCTGAAGGCAACAAGTCAACGCTTGATGGTCAAACACGTATTTTGGCTGAAGGTACACCAAACAAAAATCCTGTGAACCGTAAGGTTCCGACATTAACTGAAGCTGGATACCCAATCGCACCTGCAATCTTCTTCGGCCTTGCTGGGCCAGCTGGTTTGCCTGCTGATGTATTAGCAAAATGGGATGACGTTTTAGCCAAAGTTGTAAAAACCGACGAATTCAAAGCACTCGCCAATCAGCGCAAGTGGTCTTTGGACTTTGCCGGACACAAAGCGTTCACCAAAACAGTTGTTAGCGATTACAACGCTGCCAAAATAGCCATTGCTAAAATTGGCATGAAGTAACGATAATCAGTGTTGTTTTGACCCTGTCTCGTCTATTTGAGGCAGGGTCAAATGACGGGTTATTTATATAGATCTCTAATGGAAGTTTGGCGCTATGACTGAGCTATCAGGCACAGCCACTGTAGAAAAACGACAACTCGTTTTACTGCTTAGCATTGTTGCCATCTTCTACTTTATTTTAATTCCCATTGGCGTTATCGATCCCGAAGGTTATGGCATTGATCAGGGATTGCCTCCTAGCTTTTCTCCAAAGCTTGTTAGTTATATAGCAGCTCTTTTAATGCTCTTTCGTTTTGGGCAACTGCATTTCAAACCAAGCTCTGCTGTCGTTCCATCGATTACGGATGAAGACGATGATTTGTCTCTAGGCTTTCCACGGCGCGGCCTTTTAGGCATGGCCGCAGCGCTGGTATTTTCACAAATACTTATACCCATTTTGGGTTTTTATTTAGCCAGTAGCGTCTTATTAATTGGGTTGCTGACCACGCTTGGCGAAAAAAATATTGGTAAATTAATTTTGTACCCAATGATTGTCATTGCTGCCGTTTGGGGTTTGTTCGACCAACTGTTATCGATCCGGCTACCTGCCGGATTGATATTCTGAGAGGTCCGCAATGGATTTAATACTTGAAGGTTTAAGCCTGACGTTTACTTGGGAAAGTTTGATCGCCATTATTATCGGCGTTGCTGCAGGGCAAATTTTGGGGGCTATACCGGGGCTAACAGCATCGATGGCCGTAGCCCTACTCATTCCCTACTCCTTTTATTTCAGCCCTTGGGTTGGAATACCAATGCTCATGGGCATGTTTAAAGGCTCGCTTTTTGGCAGCAGCACAACAGCTATTTTAATTCGAACACCCGGAACGCCCGCCGCGTCAGCGACTGTGCTCGATGGGTATCCTTTGGCTAAAAAGGGCAAGGGTGCAAAAGCCATCAAGATGGCTCTTTACGCGTCCGTATTCGGCGATACTTTTTCTGATATTTGCTTGATCTTTTTTGCCAGCTTATTGGCCATGGTCGCATTGATGTTTGGGCCAGCTGAATACACAATATTAATTGCTATGGCATTGGCATCGCTTGGAATGCTGTCCAGTAAGCCGCCGTGGAAAGGTTTGGTTGCCATGTTGCTGGGGGTTATTATTGGCACCATTGGCCTTGATCCAATTACCGCATCAGAGCGCCTGACGTTCGGGAACCCGGAATTGGAAGAAGGCATAGGCTTGATCCCCATGCTGATTGGTTTTTTGTCTGTATCTGAAGTCTTTCGTCAAATGGAAAGCTCCCTATCGGATCTTTCCGGTAAAGCCATTCAGTTTTCTAAAAAGAAAATCGACAACCGTGTCAGCTGGACAGAGTTTAAATCGTGCATCCCGGTTATGTTTCGTTCGTCTGCACTTGGAACTTTGATTGGTGCAATGCCTGGGTTAGGCTCAACCGTTGCTGCATTTCTGGCTTATGGAGAAGCGCGGCGGACGTCAAAACATCCTGAAGAATTTGGCAAAGGATCACTTGAAGGAATTGCAGCACCTGAAGCCGCCAATAACGCGGTATCCGGCGCTAACCTAATCCCACTGTTGGCTTTTGGTATTCCGGGCGACATTGCAGCGGCATTGATTTTGAGCGCATTTATGATTCAAGGGATCAACGTAGGCCCGTTGGCATTTTCAGAAAACCCCGTTCCTTTATATGCAATTTATGGCGCTTTGATTATTGCCAATGCCGTCAATTTGGTTTTGGGGCACGGATTGGTGCATGTGTCGCGTGTCGCCTTTGCAATCCCACGCCGATTGTTGTTGAGCAGCGTTTTAGTCATTGCATCAGCGGGTAGTTATGCACTGCGCGGGTCATTGTTTGATGTTCAAATGGTTTTTGTTTTTGGCATCTTAGGGTTCGCAATGATCAGATACGGCTTCCCAACAGTGCCGTTGTTAATTGGATTTATATTAACGCCCCTGCTTGAAGAAAATCTGCGCACGGTTCTGCTGCTAGCATCAACTTACGATGAAAGCTTGTTGTTTGTCTTCACCCGCCCAGCTTTCAATGTTCTGGCCGGTTTAATTGTAGTTATTCTTGTTCTGGTGTTCTGGCGAAAAAGACGATTACGCCGTTTACCATCACCACCTTCAGATTCTTAATATGTAAGGACCCGTTTTGAACCCAAATTCAAAAACTCCAGATCGCCCCGAATTCGCTGTCCATAATGGTCACGTTGTGCCGTTTTCCGATGCAAAAATATCTATCATGGCTCCCGGATTAACATTTGCCGCAGCGGTGTTTGAAGGATTACGCGCATATTGGAACCCAGAACAAGAACAGCTTTATGTCTTCCAAATGGCCGAACATCTAGAACGATTGCGGTATTCGATGCGTGTGCTTGAGTTCGAAAACCCACCATCATCGGATGAGTTTGCGAGCCAAATCATAGCAGGGTTGCGCGCTAACAAATGTCGCT
>JAPKAX010000373.1 GCA_028825025.1 Rhodospirillales bacterium
TCGCGAACTAATTCAACGTCTTTTCCATAAGCTTCGCGCGCCGCTGTGTGAGCTTTTTCTTCGTCTAATTCAACAAAAATATCGCCGTCCGGACCAAACCACGCGGGGATTTGATGGCCCCACCAAATTTGCCGTGAAATACACCACGGCTGAATGTTGCGCATCCATTCGTAATACGTATTTTCCCAGTTTTTGGGAACAAAATTGGTTTCACCTTGTTCAACAGCGGTGATTGCCGGGTCGGCTAAACGCTTAGCATCGACAAACCACTGATCCATCATCCAAGGCTCGATTACTACACCGGATCTATCGCCATAAGGAACGGTCATGGGATTTTCTTCGATTTTGTCTAAAAGACCAAGCGCTTCCATTTCCGCAACAATTATTTTACGCGCCTCAAACCGATCCAAACCTTGATAAGCTTCTGGAACGTCCTCGTTCAATTTGGCATCTTTATCCAAAATATTGATGAGTTTCAAGTTGTTACGCTTACCAACTTCAAAGTCATTGAAGTCATGTGCGGGTGTTATTTTAACCGCACCGGTTCCTTTTTCAGGGTCCGCGTAGTCATCTGCAACAATAATAAGTTTGCGCCCAACAATCGGCAGAATGCAATTTTTGCCAACCAAATCTGTATAGCGTTCATCATCAGGGTGAACAGCAACGGCAACATCGCCCAACATGGTTTCGGGGCGGGTTGTGCCAACTGTAACAAATTCGCCATCGCGACCTTCGATGGGGTATTTGAAATACCACATTTTGCCAGTGGTTTCGCGCAGCTCAACCTCTAAATCTGAAATTGCAGTGTGAAGTTTTGGGTCCCAATTAACCAAACGCTTGTCGCGATAAATCAGTCCCGCTTTGTGAAGTTCAACAAAAACCTTGCGTACAGCCGTGCTCAGGCCTTCATCCATGGTAAATCGTTCGCGCGACCAATCACACGACGCGCCCAAACGGCGCAATTGCTTGGTAATCGTACCACCCGATTCAGCTTTCCATTCCCAAACTTTTTCAATGAATTTTTCGCGGCCGTAATCGTGGCGTGTTTTGCCTTCAGCCGCCATTTGTCGTTCGACAACCATTTGCGTTGCAATTCCGGCATGGTCGGTGCCTGGTTGCCATAAAACATCAAAGCCCTTCATGCGCTTATAACGCACAAGGATATCTTGGAGGGTGTTATTGAGCGCATGACCCATGTGTAAGCTGCCAGTGACGTTTGGCGGTGGAATTACGATGGTGTAGGGTTCAGAATCAGGGCGCTGACCGCAAGAAAAGACGCCAGATTGTTCCCAGTTTAGGTAATGTTTTTCTTCGATTTCATCGGGGTGATAGTTCTTTTCCAGCATTGCCGGGATCCTTCATAGGGGGCGTCATAAATGCGAACCATTTTTTACCCTTCCAGACAGGACGGTTCAAGTCGCGCGCAACATTTTGCGCCTAGACATGCCATAAAGAATATTAAAAAGGTTATATTAAGCTTATATATCGTCGAGATCTAAGCGCTCAGCTCTGTTGACCATCAAATCTATCTCTTTCTTGACCAAACGTTCGATCAAGTAAGGTAAATTCCGGTCCAACCATTCGCGTAAAATGGGTTTCAACATTTCACGAACAATACCCTCAAGCGTCATATCGCGTGACCCTGCATCCACGTGCATATCGCGACGATCAAGAATCTTTGCAGCTAGCTCAGATAACACATCAACAGATGCGCGTGCAGTTGGCTGAGATAGAATCTCGCTTGCAACCATATCAGGTGTTAACTCAAGCATTTCCGCCATTACTTCCGGCATAGTCGGTGGAGGCGGCGTTGGCGGTGCTGGAACGGGTTCAGGAATAGGTGTTGAATCGAAAACAGGTTCTGGCTTTGCTTCTGGCTTGGGTATAGGTTCTGGCTCTTGTACTGGCTCGGGAACATGTTCGGGTTCTGGCTCGGGCATATGTTCTGGTTCTGGCTCGGGCATAGGTTCTGGTTCTGGCTCGGGCATAGGTTCTGG
>JAPKAX010000374.1 GCA_028825025.1 Rhodospirillales bacterium
CTAGCAAACTGGCAGGTTGAGGAAATTGAAAACACGGTTAAAGCGTTCGCCGAAGCAGCTGAGTTGAAACTTGGCAAAGTTGCGCAACCGCTGAGGGCCGCTCTGACGGGCACAACAGTGTCGCCCAGCATTTTCAACGTTATGGCTGTTTTAGGTCGCGACGAAGCATTAGGACGGCTTGAAGATGCTATATCTATAGGAACACGCCCCTAAGATTAATGGGGGCCATTTGAATTTTAAGGACTAAGCAAAGTGCATCGTACGCCGTACGGCAGTCTGAATTTGAGAAAAGGTGAAAATATGAGCGAAAATAAAAATAGAACTTACACACTTACTGATAACACCTCAGGTGAAACATACGAATTACCAGTATTCCCTGCGTCCATTGGGCCAGATGTTATCGATGTTCGTAAATTATACGCCGATACGGACCATTTTACCTACGACCCTGGCTTCACATCTACAGGAAGCTGCGAATCGAAAATCACTTACATTGATGGCGAACAAGGTGTTTTATTATACCGTGGGTATGCGATTGCTGATTTGGCTGACGAGTCTAATTTCATGGAAACGTGTTACTTGCTTTTATACGGTGAGCTTCCAACTAAAGAGGAGCAAAGAAAGTTTGAGCATGACATCACATATCACACAATGCTGCATGAGCAACTGACGTACTTCTTTCGTGGTTTCCGTCGCGATGCGCACCCAATGGCCGTTATGTGCGGCGTTGTTGGTGCCCTTTCCGCATTTTATCACGATTCAACTGATATTACGGATCCAAAGCACCGTATGGTCGCATCGTACCGTTTGATTGCTAAAATGCCTACAATCGCGGCTATGGCATATAAGTTTTCTGTTGGTCAGCCGTTTGTCTATCCCCGTAATGATCTAACTTATGCTGAGAACTTCTTGTACATGATGTTCTCGAACCCGGCTGAAGAATACATAATCAACCCAACCATTGCGAAAGCCATGGACAAAATTTTGATTTTGCACGCCGATCACGAACAGAATGCATCAACGTCTACCGTTCGTTTGGCGGGTTCAAGTGGCGCTAATCCGTTCGCTTGTATTTCAGCGGGTATTGCATCTCTTTGGGGCCCTGCACATGGTGGCGCTAACGAAGCTGTGCTGAATATGCTTGAAGAAATTGGTGATGTGAAAAATATTCCTGAATTCATTGCAAAAGCAAAAGACAAGAATGATACTTTCCGTCTCATGGGCTTTGGTCACCGGGTTTATAAAAACTTTGATCCCCGCGCCAAAGTTCTTCAAGAATCTTGCCACGAAGTGTTGGGTGAACTTGGTATTACGGATGAGCCGTT
Organism: Rhodospirillales bacterium; assembly: GCA_028825025.1. Classification (GTDB taxonomy): domain Bacteria; phylum Pseudomonadota; class Alphaproteobacteria; order Rhodospirillales; family Casp-alpha2; genus JABMNT01. The sequence continues at coordinate 1,326 of JAPKAX010000374.1, forward strand.
GCTTGATATTGCTATGGAACTTGAGCGTATTGCGCTTGAAGATCCTTACTTCATCGAGAAAAAGCTGTACCCGAACGTAGATTTCTATTCTGGCATCATCTTCCGTGCCATCGGCATTCCAACCAGCATGTTCACTGTGTTGTTCTCTGTCGCCCGGACTGTTGGTTGGGTTGCACAGTGGAACGAAATGATCGAAGACCCTTCACAAAAGATTGGCCGTCCACGTCAGCTATATACGGGAGAGACCGGACGTGACTTCAAGAAAGTCGCTGATCGTACATAAGATTTCATCAAATGTAATGAAGAAAAACGGCGCTAAAATTGAGCGCCGTTTTTTTATCGGTTACCTGTTAAACATCATTAAATCTGCCTTTTTTGTGGGGTGGGACAAAATTACGTCCAGCTTAATGTGTTCTCGTCTATATGGTTAAATACTTTACCGAATATATAGGCAACTGTGGTTTGCTCATATGACAACTTTCCGTAACCGACACTGATCTCGGACTGATGCGCCGGATCGAAGAGTTGCATCTGAATTACCCCTTAGCCGGCAACCGAATGTTAAGAGGATTACTGCTTGTCGAAGGATACAAGGTTCGGCGTTTACACGTTCGCACCCTGATGAAGCGTATGGGGATTGAGGCGATATACCGACGTTCGAATACGTCGAA